>NZ_RZOJ01000275.1:0-8371 GCF_003998845.1 Mesorhizobium sp. M4A.F.Ca.ET.022.05.2.1
GGACCGCCGCTTCTACTCGCATTTCGGCATCGATCCGATCGGGCTGACGCGCGCCATGGTCACCAACGTGCTTGGCGGGCACTTCTCGCAGGGCGGCTCGACGCTGACGCAGCAGCTGGCCAAGAACCTGTTCCTAACGCCCGACCGTACGCTGGAGCGCAAGGTGCAGGAAGTGCTCCTGGCGCTGTGGCTGGAGCACAAGCATACCAAGGACCAGATCCTCGAAATGTACCTCAACCGGGTCTATTTCGGCTCCGGCGCCTATGGCGTCGAAGCGGCTTCGCGGCGCTACTTCGGCAAGAGCGCGCGCGACGTGACACTCTCCGAGGCGGCGCTCCTGGCCGGCCTGCTCAAGGCGCCGTCGCGGCTGTCGCCGGCGCGCGACCCGAAGGCGGCCGAGGAGCGCGCGCAACTGGTGCTCGCCGCCATGCGCGACGAGGGCAAGATCGGCGCCAAGGAACTGACGAGCGCGATGAGCGCGCCGGCGACGCGCGCGCCGTCCTACTGGACCGGATCGGAAAACTACGTCGCCGACACTATCATGGGCGTACTGCCCGACCTGATCGGCGACGTGCGCGGCGATATCGTCGTCGACACGACGGTCGATCTCACCTTGCAGAAGCTTGCCGAACAGTCGATCCGGCGGCTGATCGACGAGAGCGGCAAGAAGCTCAACGTCACGCAGGGCGCGCTGGTATCGATCGACGATTCCGGCGCGGTGCGCGCTATGGTCGGCGGCTATGACTATTCGACCAGCCAGTTCGACCGCGCCTCGGAAGCGCGCCGCCAGCCGGGCTCGGCCTTCAAGCCCTTCGTCTACATGGCAGCGCTCGAGGCCGGTCGCACGCCGGACAGCGTGCGCAACGACGCACCGATCAAGATCGGCAAGTGGACGCCGGACAATTACGGCGGCAAATACTTCGGCAAGGTGACGCTGGCGACGGCGCTGGCGAAATCGCTGAACTCGGTCGCCGCCCAGCTCACCATGGAGGTCGGGCCCGACGCGGTGGTCGAGGCCGCTCACCGCATGGGCATCCAGTCCGATCTGCAGTCGAACACCTCGATCGCGCTCGGCACTTCGGAAGTGACGCCGCTGGAGCTGACCTCGGCCTATGTGCCGTTCGCCAATGGCGGCTACAAGCCGGACATCCATTTCATCCGCCGCGTCACCACGGCTGGCGGCAAGGTGCTCTACGACAACAATGGCGGCAACGCGCCACGCGTCGTCAAGCAAGAGATCGTCGGCATGATGAACTCGATGATGACCGGCACGGTCGAAATCGGCACCGCAAAGAAGGCGGCTTTCGCCTGGCCCTCGGCCGGCAAGACCGGCACCAGCCAGAATTCGCGCGACGCCTGGTTCGTCGGCTACACCGCCAACCTGACCACCGGCGTCTGGTTCGGCAATGACGACGGCAGCGGGATGAAGAAGGTCACCGGCGGCGCGCTGCCGGCGCAGGCCTGGCATGAATTCATGGTCGCCGCGCACGAAGGCGTGCCGGTCCGGCCGCTGCCCGGAACCTGGAAGTCTACCCCTTCGGATACGATCGTGCCGGACGACATCCCCTCGGCCGACGCCGGTCAGCCGGTGCCGGTGCCGCAGGCGGCGATCGGTCAGTCCGCCCAGGCGCCCGCACGCCCGGCGCGTCCGGCCCGGCCGGCCGAGACGGTCGATGCCGACGGGTTCGACATGCCGAGCGATGGCGGGACGGCCGCCTCGGTCGGCCATCCGGTGCCGCCTGGCAATGTCGGCGGCCCGACGAAAAAGCGGCAGACCTCGATCCTCGACATCCTCACCGGCGGTTGAGCGGCAACATCGCCTCTCGCCATGGCTTGCGCCTTCGGCTACATGTCCGGCCGGAGACCGCGACATGGCCGAGACCGATACAAGAAAAACCATCGTGCTGACCGGTGCCAGCCGGGGCATCGGCCATGCGACGGTGAAGCGCTTCTCGCGTGAGGGCTGGCGCGTCATCACCTGCTCGCGCCAGGCTTTCGCCGAGGACTGTCCGTGGCCAGCGGGGCCGGAGGACCACATCAAGGTCGATCTCGCCGACCAGGAGGATGTCGGCATCGCCGTCTCGGAGATCCGTCACCGGCTGGAGGCGCATGGCGGCCAGCTCAACGCGCTGGTCAACAATGCCGGCATTTCGCCGAAGCTGAAGGACGGCAGCCGGATGAACTCGATCGACACGCCGATGCATGTCTGGCGTGACGTGTTCCAGGTCAATTTCTTCGCGCCGATCATGCTGGCCAGGGGCCTGTTCAAGGAGCTGGCGCAGGCGAAGGGCTCGATCGTCAACGTCACCTCGATCGCCGGCACCCGTGTGCATCCCTTCGCCGGCACGGCTTACGCGACATCGAAGGCGGCACTGGGTTCGCTGACGCGCGAGATGGCGCATGATTTCGGCCCGCACGGCATCCGCGTCAACGCCATCGCGCCGGGCGAGATCGACACCGCTATCCTGTCGCCGGGCACCGACAAGATCGTCGAGACGATCCCGCTCAGACGCCTCGGCGCGACGTCGGAAGTCGCCGACATCATCTTCTTCCTGTGCTCCGGGCAGGCGTCCTACGTCACCGGCTCGGAAATCCACATCAATGGCGGCCAGCACGTCTGAACCTCGATTTCGGGGCAAAATCGCTCATCCGGTCATGGTGAGGACGGCCTTGCCGCTGAAGCTGCGCTGCCGCAGGGCGTCCAGCGCCTGGCCGATGTCTGTCCACGGCACAGTCAAGGCGACGCGGGTTTCCAACCGGCCAGCCGCGACCAGGGCGAGCAGTGAGACGATATCGGCGCCGATGGCTGGACCGGACGTATAGTAGGCGAAGGTCTGAAGCCTCGCCCCTTCATGGCCCGGAACGAACTGGCGAAATCCGACGGGCGTCAGTTCGCCGCTGCTTGAACCGAACATGACGATGGTGCCGCCCGGCGCGACGCGTTCGATCGCGTGCGCGAGGCTTGTGCCGCCGACCGACTCGGTGATCAGCGAGAACGGCCCCTCGGCCCGCTCGATCGAGTCGATAACCTGCTCGGCTCCAAGACCGCGGAGATCCTCGGCATGCCGGGCGGCGGCTATCGCCGTCACCGAGGCGCCTTGCTCGCGGGCGATCTGGATCTGGAAACGACCGACCGCGCCGCTTGCGCCGGTGATCAGAACCTGCTGGCCGGCGAGGTCACCGCCATGGCGCAACGTCCTAAGAGCCGTCGTGCCGGCGACCGGCAACGTGGCGGCGGAAACGAAGCTGACGCCATCCGGCAGGACGGCAAGGCGGTCGGTCGAAACGGCGACACGTTCGGCCCAGCCGTGCTCGTCGACCAAAGCTGCGACCCGGGTCCCCACGCCGGGCCCGGAGCCATCGGTTGCTGCCCGTTCGACGACGCCGACGATGTCCTGGCCGGGTATCCAGCCGTCCGGGCGTATGCCGAGGAGGCGCAGCTCACCCCGGTTCAGCGAGGTTACGTGGACCGCAATGAGCGCCTCGTTCGCCAAGGGCCGAGGGTCCTCGACCTCGGCGAGCCTAAGCCCGGTGGCGCTATCGGAAGCGATGACGAGGGCGAGCATGGGGCTGTACCTTCCTGGACCAAGCCGGCGATGGGCGCGCGGCGTCAACGCGATCGCCATGCGCAACCGGAGCCTATCGACCTTCAGGCCCTAAGAATTTAGCTATAATAGCATAAGGTCGCTAAAAGCAGTCATCATGAGACAGCCTCTTCGCTACCCATGGCTCGATTTCGATGTCGACAACGTCCACGCGCCGGCAATCGCCGTGCGCGTCGATGTACCGGAGACCAGGGCCGAGGTGCGCGACCACTGGCATCGCAAGGGGCAGCTCGTCTTCGCGCTGGGCGGCGGCGTCACCTGTCGGGTTCCGAGCGGCCTGTGGATGGTGCCGCCGCATTGCGCCGTGTGGATCCCGGGCGGCATGCAGCACAGCAACATCGCGACCGCCAATGCGCGGATTTTCTTCGTTTATCTCGAACCGGGCGCCGCCGATCTGCCGGACCGGTGCAGCACGCTTTCGATCTCGCCGCTGCTGCGCGAGCTGATCATCGAACTGTCGGACTGCGCGCCGGAGGAGGCACGATGCGGTTTCCTGGGAGGGATCCTGCTTGCCGAACTGCCGCGCATGCCTGTGCAGCAATTGCACCTGCCGATTTCGGCCGAGCCGC
The DNA here is from genome assembly GCF_003998845.1 of Mesorhizobium sp. M4A.F.Ca.ET.022.05.2.1. Lineage (NCBI taxonomy): Bacteria > Pseudomonadati > Pseudomonadota > Alphaproteobacteria > Hyphomicrobiales > Phyllobacteriaceae > Mesorhizobium > Mesorhizobium sp. M4A.F.Ca.ET.022.05.2.1. Next base: position 4,175 of record NZ_RZOJ01000275.1, read on the forward strand.
GCTTGCGGCGGATCGCCGAGGCGTTGGCGGACGATCCCGCCGACCGCAGCACGCTTGCGGAATGGGCAAACCGCGTGGCGCTTAGCGAGAGCAGCCTGGCGCGCCTTGTCGTGAAGGAGACAGGGCTGACCTTCGGGCGTTGGCGCCAGCAGTTGCACTTGATCGTGGCGCTGCGAGAACTCGCCTCTGGCGCCAGCGTGCAACAGATCTCGGGCGACCTCGGCTATGAATCCGTCACGGCGTTTATCACCATGTTCAAGAAGGCGCTGGGCAAGCCGCCGGCAAAATATCTCAGCGACATCGCGCAAAACGGAGGCTCCGCATTTGTCGCTTGACCAACCCGGCTGGTGCGTGGACGCGCAACTCAAACGGCCTGCGGTTTGATCTCCTTGGCGAGGGCGATCTCTTCCACCCCAGTAGGTGCCGTACCCGTCACCACCTCGACGATGCCGCGCGCGATCTCGCGCTCGCCCATGATGACGGTGTCGGCGCCGAGCCCCTTGAGGTGCTCGACCTCGGCATCGGAGTGGGCGCGGGCGATGACATTGATGCCGGGGTTGGCGGCGCGGGCGCGCAGCACGATCTGACCCGCCTCGAAGGCATTCGGAATTGCAAGGATCAGCCGCCTGGCGCCTTCCGGATTGGCGGCTGAAAAGACGTCGGCATTGGCGGCATTGCCGGCGATGGTTTCGACGCCATCGGCCTTCAGCTTCGCCAGCGTCTTGTCGGCGTCCTCGATGACCAGGAAGGGCAGCGCGGCTTGCTTCAGCGCCGCGCCGACGAGACTGCCGACACGGCCGTAGCCGATCAGGATGGAATGGCCGGTAAGCGCGGTTCTTGGCGGCGGGCCATCTTGCTTTTGCGGCGAAGCCGTCACCGAAGCCACCTTGCCGGGCTCGGTCGCCGGGCCGATCGGCCTTGCCTCTTCCGGCGGCGATGCCTTGGCCGAGCGTGCCTCCAGCCACGGTGTCATCCAGTCGATGGCCAGGAACATCAGCGGGTTGAGCAGGATCGACAGGATGGCGCCGGCAAGGATCAGGTCGCGACCCTGCTCGGGCAGGAGCTTCAGGCCGACACCGAGTTCGGCCAGGATGAAGGAGAATTCGCCGATCTGCGCCAGGCTGGCCGAGATCATCAGCGCCGTCGCGATCGGGTAGCGGAAGGCGAGGACGATGACGAACGCGGCCAGCGACTTGCCGATGACGATGATGGCGAGCGTCGCCAGGATCGGCCAGCCATTGCTGATCAGGCTGAACGGGTCGAACAGCATGCCGACCGAGACGAAGAACAGCACCGAGAAGGCATCGCGCAGCGGCAGCGATTCCTCGGCCGCCCGGTGGCTGAGCTCGGATTCGCTCATGATCATGCCGGCGAAGAAGGCGCCCAGCGCCAGCGAGACGCCGAACAGTTTCGCTGCGCCGAAGGCGACGCCCAACGCAATCGCCAGCACCGCCAGCCGGAACAGCTCGCGCGACCCGGTATGGGCGACATAATGCAGGATCCAGGGAATCACGCGGCGGCCGACCACCAGCATAACGACGACGAAGGCCACCACCTTGGCCAGCGTGACGCCGACGACGCCCCAGATGCCGTAGCTGGCCGGCAGCGCCAGCAGGCTGGCATGGTCGTCGGCCTGCGGCACGCCGCCGAGCACGCCGGCCAGCGCCGGCAGCAGCACCAGCGCCAGCACCATGGCAAGGTCCTCGACGATCAGCCAGCCGACGGCGATACGGCCGCGTTCGGTCTCGATCAGCCGCCGTTCCTGCAAGGCGCGCAGCAGCACCACCGTCGAGGCGACGGACAATGCCAGGCCGAAGACCAGCCCGGCGCCCATCGACCAGCCGAGCAGCCAGGCAAGGCCGACGCCGAGCAGCGCGGCAAAGCCGATCTGGACGACGGCGCCGGGCACGGCGATGGCGCGGACGGAGAGAAGGTCCTTCAGGGAGAAATGCAGGCCGACGCCGAACATCAAGAGGATGACGCCGATCTCGGCAAGCTCGGTGGCAAGGCTTGCGTCGGCGACGAAGCCCGGCGTGTTCGGCCCGACCAGCACGCCGGCCACGAGATAGCCGACCAGCGGCGGGATGCGGAAACGGTTGGCGAGCGCGCCGAAAACGAAAGCCAGCCCCAGACCGGCGACGATCGTGGCGATAAGGGGCGTGTCGTGCGGCATTGTCTATGGAGCGCCTTTCGAAAAAATCACGATGTAGGATAGGGCCGCCCCGCGGCCGCCGCCCTTGCAATATGGGGGGAGGCAGGGCCGCGAGGCAACCCGTAAAGCCGTGAAATCGAAAGGCAAAGGGGCACGAATGCCGGGCGAAGGGCAGATTGCGCTTGCCCGGCGGGCGCCGTCAGGCTGCCTGGAGCAGGCTTTCGATCTCAGGGATGGTGTGGTTGGTCAGCGTCTTTGGAATTTCCACCGTCACCTTGTCGCCGACAAGCTTGTGGAGCTTCCGGCGCATTTCGCCCAGCACCAGCGGCGGCGCGATCAGCACGATCTCCTTGAAGGCGCCGCGATTGGCGAGCCCATAAAGCCGTTCGGCGATGTCGTCGGCGAAGCGCTCCTTGCCGATACGATGCCAGTCGGTGTCCTCGACCGCGCTGCGATGGATGGACGGCCCGTCATTGTAGCGGCCGGGGCGGTCGCTGCCTTGCTCGCGCGTGGCGGGGTTCTCCTGCTCCATCTCCTGCACGACCTGCAGGTCCGGATTGCGGGTGTTGCCTTCATTGCGCAGGAACAGCGCTTTCTCGCCATCGGCGACCACGATCCAAAGGCCATGTTTCAGCGTGACGTTGCTCATGCGGGCTCCTCCTGCTTTTGCTGTGTTGCGAACCGTTCGCGGCGGCAGGCCGGGGCGGGTCTGTATGGCAAACGTCCTCTGAAGCTGGAATGTTCCGATATTGGTCAGGCGCTCATTCAGCCACGCGCGCCGGCCGGCGACGGTATTGCGGCTTTAATCTACTAAATTGGTAGGATTTAGAAAAATCTGTTTTGTAGCGTGGAGCATTTGCAGCTAAAAACGCCTGAGATCAGGGTCCGCAACAGCGGCTTCAATCCGATCCTCTCCCGGATGTGGAATTTTTTTCTCCTGCTCTTCGCGCTTGCGAAAAAGCGATTGCCTGCCATCGCGGGATGCGCGAGTGCTTTGCTTCTGGTTTTTCACGCCCGCGCGTAAAACTGCCAAATTGCTCAGGAATCTGCTCGCCATGCCGCAGGCCAATGCCAAGCTCAACGCTTTCCCCGTCTTCATGCGGGTCGAGGGCGAAGCCGTGGCCATTGTCGGCGGCGGCGAGGCGGCACTGGCCAAGGCGCGGCTCGTCGGCCAGTCGAGCGCGGCGCTGCGCATCATAGCGCAAACCGCCGAAGCCGAGCTGCTGTCTTTCATTGCCGCGACCGGTGCTGTCCATGTCGCCGCCGCATATGAGGCTGCGCATCTCGAAGGCGCGGCCATGGTGTTCGCCGCCAGCGGCGACGAGGCGCTCGACCGCCGCGTTGCCGAGGACGCGCGCCGCTTGAGCATTCCGGTTAACGCGGTCGACCGGCCAGAGCTTTGCGATTTCTTCACGCCGGCGCTGGTCAACCGCGCGCCGGTCGCCATCGCCATCGGCACCGAAGGCGCCGGCCCGGTGTTGGCGCAGATGCTGCGCGGCCGCATCGATCGCATGCTGTCGCCGTCGCTCGGCGCGCTGGCCACGCTTGCCGCGTCCTTTCGCGGCGCCGCCGAGCGGCTGCCGAAGGGCACCGGTCGCCGCCGCTTCTGGCGCGATTTCTTCGCCGGCGCGCCGGCGCGAGCCGTCGAGGCGGGCGAGTTTGCGAGGGCGCATGATGCCGCCGTCGAGCTGCTTGTCTCCAACGCGCCGGCCTCGGGCCACATCGCGCTGGTCGGCGCCGGTCCGGGCGCCGAGGATCTGCTCACGCTCAGGGCGCATCGCCTGCTGATGGAAGCCGACGTCATCGTCCATGACGCGCTGGTGCCGGAAGCGATCGTTGCCATGGGCCGCCGCGATGCCGAGCGCCTGCCGGTCGGCAAGCGCAAGGGCTGCCATTCCAAGAGCCAGGAAGAGATCAACGTGCTGCTCGTCGAGCTTGGCCGCGAGGGCAAGCGCGTCGTGCGGCTGAAGTCGGGCGACCCGCTGGTGTTCGGCCGCGCCGGCGAGGAAATGGCGGCACTTCGCGATGCCGGCATCGCCTATGAG
>NZ_RZOJ01000276.1:0-8309 GCF_003998845.1 Mesorhizobium sp. M4A.F.Ca.ET.022.05.2.1
CCGGAGACCGGGCGCTCCTCGTCCGCCTTCAGCGTCGAGGCATTTTCCAGTTTCTTGACCAGGTCCTTGTCCGCATCGGGCGCCTCGATGGTCACCGAGTAGCGCAGCGGATCGACAATATCGGCATCTTCGTCGCTGGAAGAACCCCAGAGCTTGATGCCGAATATCTCGAAGGCCGTCGCCGGCCGCGATTCGGCAATGAAAGCAACAGAACAAAGCGCGGCCAGAAGCAGGGCGCGCGGAAGCCCGCGCCCTGGCGCGATCCCCCCTGACATCTGCTTTTCATGCGCCGGCATTAAGACAACCTAGTCGACAAAACTAAAATTGGAATGAAGTTCTGAAACGCTCGTAAAGGGGCCACAATCCAATTGTCTGAAATAGACAGGGCTTGGAATTCACACCTTTTGCGTCTTCGCAAGATTGCGTGATCCCCTGTCCTATGGAGGTTTTGTTGAAATACCGGCCTTTGGCCGGCATGGAACCCGTTGGTGGGTGCAAACCTGCCGAGCTCCGGCGTTGACAAGCCTGACTGAAGCTTGATCATGCCGGGACGCTGGCGATATCTGGAGGGTGATGTGGCAATGCGCGCGGCTCGTGGTCTCTCTTTCCTGGTTCTTCTCTTTTTCGCCTTCAGCGGCGTCGCGCAAGCGGCGGAAGCCCGGCGGATCGTGACGACGGACAATTCCGACTATTTCGGGTTCGACCTCAGGTCCGACCAGAATGTCAGCCTTGACCAATGCAAGACGACATGCCTGGGCGACCCCGCCTGCCGGGCCTTCACCTACAACACCAAGGCCAAATGGTGCTTTCTCAAATCCGACTTTAACCAGCTTAAACCCTTCAACGGCGCCATTGCCGGCAAGGTCGCCAATGTCGATGGCGATCCCGATATCGGCGCGCCGCCGGAACTGGCCTTTTTCCCCGGCTGGATGGCCGACCAGGCGCAGCAGTACCGCAACAAGCTGACCGATCCGGTCTATGACAAGCCGACCGAGGGTCTGGGGGCGCTGCAGGCCGCGGCCGAGCAGGCGCAGCTTACCGGCGACCACCGGCTGGCCATGCAGAAATACGAAGCCGCGGTTACGGTGCTGCCCGATGACGGCCATCTCTGGCTCGAGCTGGCGCGCGAGACGCTTGCCGTGCAGCCGGCCTCCAACACGTCCGAAGGGTCGACCTTGCCGGCAAACGGCACGTCCGCCGCCTTCAACGCCTACAAGCTGGTGCGCACCACCAAGACGCGCGCCCAAGCGCTCGCGCTGCTCGGCGCCGGTCTCGACCGCCGCGATCTCTACCGGCCGTCGCTGCAGGCTTATGAAGCGAGCCTCGCGCTGGTCAGCTCACCGTCGGTCCAGGCCGATTATGCGGACCTCAAGGCCCGCAAGGGCTTCCGCGTCATCGATCACACCGTCGATGCCGACACCAGCGCGCCACGCATCTGCGCGCAATTCTCCGAGGATCTGGTCAAGACCGGTGTCGACTATTCGCAGTTCGTCACCGTCGACAACGCCGCCCCCAAAGGCGTCGAAGCCAAGGACAAGCAGATCTGCGTCGAAGGGCTGGAGCATGGCCAGCACTATGAGGTGACGTTCCGCGCCGGCCTGCCGGCGGCTATCGGCGAGGTGACCAGCGCGCCTGTGGTGCTCTCGATCTATGTCCAGGATCGTGCGCCTTCCGCCCGCTTCACCGGCGACAGCTTCGTGCTGCCGGCGGGCGCGCGCCGCGGCATCCCGGTCGTCACCGTCAACATGAATGCAGCCAAGATGAAGCTCTACCGCATCGGCGACCGTTCGCTGGCGCAGCTTCTGTCCGGCTACCAGTTCCTCAAGCAGCTCGACGGCTACGATCTATCCAACATTTCCGACCAGATGGGTTCGCCGGTCTGGGAAGGCCAGCTCGACATCGCCAACGACCTCAACAAGGAGGTCACCACTTCGTTCCCGGTCGACGAGGCGCTGCCGCAGCGCAAGCCCGGCGTCTATGTGCTTACCGCCCAGGCTGTCGACGACCACAGCGACGAGTATGATTCGCGTGCCACGCAGTGGTTCGTCGTCTCCGACATTGGGCTCTCCACCTATACCGGGCAGGACGGGCTGAACGTCTTTGCCCGCTCGCTTGGAAGCGCCAAGCCGATCACGGGTGCCGAGCTGACGCTGCTCGCCCGCAACAACGAGATCCTCGGCACCGCCACCACCGACGCCGAGGGCCGCGCCGTCTTCAACCCCGGCCTGACGCGCGGCGAAGGCGGCATGGTGCCGGCCGTGCTGATGGCCAAGCAAGGCGACAACGACTTCGTCTTCCTCGATATGGGGCGGGCCGGCTTCGACCTCTCCGACCGTGGCGTCACCGGGCGTCCGGCGCCCGGTGCGCTCGACGTCTATGCCTGGACCGAGCGCGGCATCTACCGTGTCGGCGAGGATGTGCATGTCGCGGCCCTTGCCCGCGACGGCGCCGCCAAGGCGGTCGAGAACCTGCCGCTGACCTTCATCTTCACCCGCCCAGACGGCGTCGAGGACCGCCGCATCGTCAGCGATGGCGCCTCAGCTGGTGGCCATGCCGTCGACCTGCCGCTCGAGCCCAACGCCATGCGCGGCACTTGGACGGTGTCGATCCATACCGATCCCAAGCAGGCGGCCGTCGCCAGCCAGATGTTCCTGGTCGAGGACTTCGTGCCGGATCGCATCGAGTTCGACCTCTCCGCCGACAAAAAGGAGATCGCGCAGGGCGAAACCGCCAACGTCACCGTCGACGGCCGCTTCCTCTATGGCGCGCCGGCCGCCGGACTTGCGCTCGAAGGCGAATTGACGCTGTCGACCGCCCGCGACTGGGACCGCTTCAAGGGCTATTCCTTCGGTCTCGCCGACGAGCAGTCGGCCGAGCCCTCGGTGACGCCGCTCGCCGGCCTGCCCGTGGTCGGCGAGGACGGCAAGGCGACTTTCCCGGTCGCCGTCGACCAGTTGCCCTCGACCACCAAGCTGGTCGACGCCAAAGTCACCGTCCGCATGCGCGAAACCGGCGGCCGCGCCGTCGAGCGATCGCTCAACATCGGCATCCGCCCGCAGGGCCACATGATCGGCATCCATCCGGATTTCGAGAACGACGAGGTGCCGCAGGGCGGCACGGCGAAGTTCAGCCTGATCGCCGTCGACCCCGACGGCAAGCGCGAGGCGCTGAAAGGCGCGCTGTGGTCGCTGGTCAAGGTCGAGCGCAATTACCAGTGGTACCGCTCCAACAATTCATGGAATTACGAGCCGGTCACCTTCACCAAATCGGTGGCCAACGGTCAGATCGATCTTGCCGCCGATGGCGAGGCAACCGTGTCGCTGCCGGTCGACTGGGGCCGCTACCGGCTCGAGGTCGAGACGGCTGATCCCGAGGGTCCGGCGACCAGCTACGAATTCGATGGCGGCTGGTATGTCAGTTCCACCACCACCGAAACGCCCGACGGCCTCGAGATTGCTCTCGACAAGGACACCTTCGCGGCTGGCGACGTGGCCAAGCTCAAGGTCTCGCCGCACTTTGCCGGCGAATTGCTGGTCACCATCGGCGCCGACAAATTGCTGAAGACCCTCACCGCAAGCGTACCTGCCGGCGGTGGAACCGTCGACATCCCGGTCGGCGACGACTGGGGCGCCGGCGCCTATGTTACGGCGACACTGTTCCGGCCGGGCGACGCGCAGGAGACGCGCATGCCGGCCCGCGCCATCGGCGTGAAATGGCTGGCAGTCGACCCGGGCTCGAAGAAGCTCGCTGTCACCTTGACGCCGCCTGAGAAGACAAAGCCACGCCAGCAGCTGTCGATCCCGGTCGCCGTGGCAGGCGTGCAGCCTGGCAGCAATGCCTATGTGATGGTTGCCGCCGTCGATGTCGGCATCCTCAACCTCACCAACTACAAGGCGCCCGATCCGGAAAACTGGTTCTTCGGCCAGCGCATGCTGGGGCTTGAGATCCGCGACCTGTACGGCCGCCTGATCGATGGCTCGCTCGGCACCACCGGCAAGCTGCGCACCGGCGGCGACGGCGCCGCCTTGCAGGCGCAGGGCAGCCCGCCGACCGAAAAGCTGGTCGCCTTCTTCTCCGGTCCCGTCCAACTCGACGCCGACGGCAAGGCCAGGATCGATTTCGACATCCCGCAGTTCAACGGCACCGTGCGTGTCATGACTGTTGCCTGGACCAGGGAAGCGGTCGGCCACGCTCAGGCCGATGTCATCGTGCGCGATCCAGTGGTGATCACCGCCGGCCTGCCGCGCTTCTTGGCGCCCGGCGACAACGCTGTCATGCGCCTCGACATCGCCGACACCGACGGCCCAGCCGGCGACTATGCCCTATCGATCGACACGACAGGCGACCTGTCCACCGGCGACAAGCCGCTCCCCGGCAGGCTGACGCTCGCCCAGGGCAAGCGCCAGACCCTGACCGTGCCGTTGATCGCCAGGACGGCGGGCGACGCCACGATCACTGTCAAGCTCGCCCATGCCGACGGCACCGAGGTCGAGCAGACGCTCTACGTCCCGGTGCGGCCGGCGCAGTTGCCGCTCACCACCCGGCTGGTGGTCGACCTCAAGCCCAATGTCGGCGCCCTGCGCGTCGACAAGGAACTCCTGGCGGCAAGCCTGCTCGACGGCGCTTCGGTAAGCGTCGGCGTCTCTCAGGCGGCCGCCTTCGACGTGCCCTCGCTGCTGATGACGCTCGACCGCTACCCCTATGGCTGCGCCGAGCAGACGACCAGCCGCGCCATGCCGCTGCTCTATGTCAACGCGTTGGCCGAAGGCATCGGCATGGCCAGCGATCCAGACCTGCACGGCCGCATCCAGGACGCGATCTACAAGGTGCTGAGCTACCAGGCCTCGGCCGGCAGCTTCGGCCTGTGGGGCCCAGGCTCCGGCGATCTCTGGCTCGACGCCTATGTCAGCGACTTCCTGACCCGAGCGCGCGAGCAGAAATACGACGTGCCGGCGTTGGCGATGAACCAGGCGCTGAGCAACCTGCAGAACTCGCTCGGCTACGACCAGGACGTCCAGGATCGCGGCAGCGAGATCGCCTACGCGCTCTATGTGCTGGCCCGCAACAAGAAGGCCTCGATCGGCGATCTGCGCTACTATGCCGACACCCAGCTCGAAGCCTTCACCAGCCCGATGGCCGTAGCGCAGCTTGCGGCGAGCCTTGCTCTCTACGGCGACGCGCAGCGCTCGGAGGCCACCTTCCAGACCGCGCTGCGTCTGGCGCAGGCGAGCACCGAGTACGACTACTACCGCTCCGACTATGGTTCGCCGCTCCGCGACGGCGCGGCAATCCTGGCGCTGGCCGCGGAATCGAAGCCGGTGCCGACCATCGTGCCGGCGCTGATCAAGCTGGTGGCCCGGGAGCGCGCCGATGCCCGCTGGACGAGCACGCAGGATGAATCCTGGATGCTACTCGCGGCGCGGGCGCTGAAGGAGGGCAATGATTCCATCACGCTCTCCATCAACGGTGCGCCGCATGCTGGTGGCTATTCCGACCGCTTCAGCGGCAGCGACATCGCCGACAGCCCGCTCACCATCGCCAACACTGGCAAGACGCCGCTGCAGGCGGTGGTCACCACGGTGGCCTCGCCGGTTGAGTCGCTGCCGGCCGGTGGCGACGGCTTCACCATCGATCGCACCTACTACAGGCTCGATGGCACCGAGGCCAACGTCACCGAGGCCACGCAGAACGAGCGCTATGTCGTCGTTCTCAAGGTCTACGAGCAGAACAGCTGGCCTTCGCGCCTCCTGATCACCGACCTGTTGCCGGCCGGCTTCGAGATCGACAATCCGGGCCTGGTGTCCAGCGCCCAGCTGTCGAACTTCTCCTGGCTGGCGCAGACCGACGCCGCCCATCTCGAGTTCCGCGACGACCGTTTCGTCGCGGCCTTCAACCCGAACGACGGCGACGGCGACCGCAACATCACGCTGGCCTATGTTGTGCGCGCGGTGACGCCCGGCACCTATGCCCATCCGGCGGCAGCGGTGGAGGATATGTATAGGCCGCAATATTCGGCCCGCACCGCCACTGGCATGATGGAGGTCAAGGCGCCGTAAGCGCCTTGATAGACGTGGCGATGGCGCTGCCCCTCATCCGCCTGCCGGCACCTTCTCCCCGTATAGTGACGGGGAGAAGGGGGCTGTCGCGAATTTCTCCGACTATTCTGCACCGTTGGCGATTGGCGAAACCATCGGCAACAGCCCCTTTCTCCCCGTCTCTATACGGGGAGAAATGTCCGGCAGGACCATGAGGGGCGGCGCCATGCTTTCCAGAAAATTCCTGCGACGCAGCGCCATAGCCGCGGCTTGTTGCGTGGGCGTTGTTGCCCTTTCCACAGCCACCCTCTGGCAGCTCGACCGCGCCTATCCGCCGCCGCTGCCAAAAAAGCTGGCGGTCTCCACCGAAGTGCAGGACCGCGACGGTCAGCTTCTGCGCGCCTTCGCCACCTCCGACGGCTATTGGCGGCTCGAAACCCGGCTCGACCAGGTCGACAAGCAGTTCGTCGACATGCTGGTCGCCTATGAGGACAAGCGCTTCTGGGACCATGACGGCGTCGATTTGCTGGCGCTTTGCCGTGCCGCCGGTCAGTTCGTCAGCAACGGCCACATCGTCTCCGGCGGCTCGACGCTGTCGATGCAGCTTGCCCGGCTGATCGAACCGCGCGACAGTCGCAGCCTTGGCTCCAAAATCAAGCAGATGCTACGCGCCATCCAGATCGAGCGGCGGCTTTCCAAGCGCGAGATCCTGGAGCGCTACCTGACGCTGGCGCCCTATGGTGGCAACCTCGAAGGCGTGCGTGCCGCTTCGCTCGCCTATTTCGGCAAGGAGCCGAAGCGGCTGACGGTCTCGGAGGCAGCACTGCTCGTTGCCCTGCCGCAACTGCCGGAGAAGCGGCGGCCGGACCGCAACCCCGACATCGCCCATGCCGCGCGTGACCGCGTGCTGACGCGCATGGTTTCCGCCGGACTGCTCGGCGAACGGGAAGCCGCGCGCGCCGCCCTCGACGATGTCTCCGGCCTGCGCCGCAAGCTGCCGGCGCTGGCCGCCCATGCCGCCTATGCCATGCTGCCCAAGGCCATACCGGGCAAGCCGCTGCAGCTCACCATCCGCAGGAGCGTCCAGCAAGGACTGGAACAGGTGGCGAAGGAAGCCGCCGCCAGGCTCGGCCCAAAACTTTCCGTCGCCATGGTGCTGGCCGATGCCCGCACCGGCGACATCCTCGGCGAGGTCGGCTCGGCCGACTTCTTCGACGCCAGCCGCTCCGGCTGGATCGACATGACCAGGATCGTCCGCTCGCCGGGGTCGACGCTGAAACCGTTCATCTACGGGCTCGCCTTCGAGCAGGGCCTCGTCGCGCAGGAGACCATCATCGAGGACAGCCCGGCCGATTTCGGCGGCTACCGGCCGAAAAATTTCGACATGGGCTATCAAGGCGACGTCAGCATCCGCCAGGCGCTGCAGCTCTCGCTCAACGTGCCGGCGATCCGGGTGCTCGACGCGGTCGGACCGGCCAGGCTGACGGCGCGCTTCCGCCAGGCCGGCGTCAAGCCGGTGCTGCCGGTCAACGAGGCGCCGGGCCTAGCGATCGGCCTCGGCGGTGTCGGTGTGACGCTGCGCGATCTCGTCCAGCTCTACACGGGCCTCGCCAATGGCGGCAAGGCGCACACGCTGCATGACGGCACCGAGCCGGCCAACGCCGAGCGCACCACCGCCACCATCCTCGACGACCAGGCCAACTGGCAGATCACCGACATATTGTCGGGCGTGAAGCCGCCGGAGGGCGCCTTGCAGCGCGGCATCGCCTACAAGACCGGCACCTCCTATGGCTACCGCGACGCCTGGTCGGTGGGCTTCGACGGCCGCTATGTGCTCGGCGTCTGGGTCGGACGCGCCGATGCCGGCGCCGTGCCCGGGCTGTCCGGATACGTCTCGGCCGCCCCGATCCTGTTCGAGGGCTTCGTCCGCGCCGGCCTCGCCACCGTTCCGCTTCCCGGCCAGCCGGCCGGCGTGCACCGCCCAAAACGCGACGAGTTGCCGGTGACGCTGGCGCGCTTCGGCGCCGGATCGGACGGGCTGGTGCAGGCAACGCCGGCCGAGCCCGCGCCGACGATCGTCTTTCCGCCCGACGGCGCGCGCGTCGACCTCGCCGCCAATTCGGCCGACGCCTCGCCGCTGGTGCTGAAGCTGCAGGGCGGCCGCGCGCCCTTCCGCTGGCTGGCCAACGGCAAGCCGCTGTCCGGCATCGACCGGCGCCGCACCGCCACCTGGCTGCCCGACGGCGCCGGTCGATGCCGGACAGCGGCTTGCCG
>NZ_RZOJ01000277.1:0-8258 GCF_003998845.1 Mesorhizobium sp. M4A.F.Ca.ET.022.05.2.1
TCCACGGCCAGAAGCAGATCGGCGTCGACGACGTCAGGGCGACGTCCGGCGACGTGTCAGGCGCCTCTTTCGACGATGCCGTCGATGCGCTGCTGGACGGGAAGATCGCCGATTTCGACACCGCTTTCACGCGACACTGCCAGGGCGGCGGCCAGCCCTTCCTGGTGCTGTCGGCGGCGATGCGGCAATTGCAGGCGATCCAGGCGATGCGCGGCCAGATGGAGGGCGGCGGCCGCAACGCCGCCTCGGTCGTCGCTGGCGCCCGGCCGCCGGTTTTCTTCTCGCGGCGCAAGCTGGTGGAGAAGGCGCTGGAGCGCTGGAGCGTCGAGGCGCTTGGCCGGGCGCTCAACCGGCTGCAGACCGCGGTGCTGCAGACACGCCGGAGGCCGGACCTGTCCGAAGCCCTGGCGCGCCAGGCGCTGCTCGGCATCGCGGTGGAGAGCGCGAGGCTTGGGCAGCGGTAGCTGCCTTCCATTGTCAATTCATGATCATCCCGTCCGCCGCCTGGAAGGTTGGCAGCGCCTGCGGAAACACCAGCACCGCCGCGCCGTAAAGCAGCAAGGCGACCCCCGATACCTTTGCAATCCGCTCTCCTGCCGGAAGGGTCTTTTCCGCAAAGACCAGCAGTGTCACCACGGCCATTGCCGCAATGCTCATGATCCCGAGCGGAAAAAGAGCGAGAAACAGGAGCCAGCAGCAGCCCAGGCAAAACAACCCGTGCCTTACGCCCATATGTACCGCGCCCCAAGGACCATCGCGCCATGAGGTCAGTATGAAGCCGATTGGCGTGCGGCACTTGGCCAGGCACAGATCTTTCAGTGGGGAAAGTTGGTACGCGCCCGCAACCATCAACAGCGCGCCGCCGATGCGCGCGGCCATCGCCGTGGACAATCCCACACGGCCGGCAAGCATCTCCGCGCCCGCCGCGCCGGCAAAGGCGAGAACGCCCATCACCCCCCAGACCAGCATGTACCCGGCCACGAAGATCCAGGTCGAGACAAAGGCATCGCCGCGCCCCTGTTTGCCGGTCTGCACACGGTGAAACGTCAGGATCATCGGCGCGGCCGTCGGGAACATCATGGCGATCATCATGATCGTCCACACTGCAAGAAACAGCGGCGCCTGCATGCCCATGGTCGGTGAGTAGATTTCCATCGGCATGTCGGTGTCCATGCCGATCCGCTGCCAGATCAGCAAGGACCAGGCTGCCGTGGCGACAACGATCAACAGCGCGAGAATGATGTTTCGCTGCAGCGTCAGCGGGTCCGGTCCGACCATGCGCCAGGCCTATTGCTGGCCGGACCAGTTGATCGAGGCGTAATGTCCGTTTCGGCGGGAATTGTCCCAGTGCATGCCGTGGTCGCTGAATGTGCTGCCTTCTACGCCCGCCGCCAGCACCAGCCTCTCGGGATTGACGGGATGGCCGGTCGCCGCCCACATCTCACCACCCTCGCGCATCGTCGGCAGGGGTTCGACCGCCATCTGCATGACGCCTGCAATCTCCGCCGACCGCTTCTTGCCGTCGACTTGGTATTTGATTGGCACCTTCTTGGCTCCGAGGTTGGTGCTGATCAATGGCGCGAAGGCGGCCATCGGGCCGCCCGCGGCGCCGGTGAAGATCGCGCCCAGCGCTTCTGTCTGCTTGTCGTCGGCCTGCTCGTCGATATAGGCGGCAGCCGTCCAATCGCCGTCCGCCATCGGGCCTGGTGTATGGGCGATCATCGCAACGTTGAGGCCATCCAGCCGAACGTCGCCAAATTTGCCCGTGTCGATATGAAAGACCAAGGCAACATCGCAAGCACCTTGCGTCGGCTTCGATGTCAGTTGCGCATTGGTGGAAATCAGGCACGGGCATACGACGTCGCAACTACAATTCTCGAAATAGTCCCCGGACAATTGCCAACTGGTTGCCATTTGCACCTCCCGGCTGCGTCAGGCGCGTCGGCATGGATCGCTTTGGCGAGGGGGTGGCGCCGCCCACGCGTCGTGGGAACGGCAAGTAGCCCACGCCGCGACTGTGTTCGGCACGCCAGGGCATATAATTCAAGTTGCACCTAATGGAGGGTACGCCGATGCCCTGCACTGTCAAGCCGCCGGCTCCGACGCTGAAATCGTTCGAGCCCGCGTCGCTTCTCTCCTTGCTCCGCCCTAGAATGACGACGGCTATGGCTTCCGTCGCACCCTCTGTTCCGTCGCTATAGCCAATCCCCGCTGGTAACGAAATGGGCCGGCGAAGCCGCCAGCCCTTGTGATGTCTATCACCAATATATCAGGCCTGCTTGACCTTAAGCCAGAACTTTATTTGTCGGCTAAATAACGCGCCGCCTCAACGCTCTACCGCTCGTCCTTTAGCCGCCGGCAGAGCTCGTCGAGTTGGTCCAGCGTCCGGTAGTTGACGCGAATTGTGCCGCCGCGCTCCTTATGCTCGATCGAGACGATCATGCCGATCGTGTCGGTGAGCAGCTTTTCCAGCGCCAGCGTGTCGGGGTCCTTTGCGACCGGCTCGGCCTTCTTCGCCTTGACCGGCGTCGGGCCAGCCGGCATCTGCGCCAGCGCTTCGGCCTGGCGCACCGAAAGTCCTTCCTCGACGATGCGCTTGGCGAGGCCTGCCGGATCCTCGGCCGTCACCAGCGTGCGGGCGTGGCCGGCCGACAGCGCGCCGTCGACCAGCATGTCGTGAATCACGTTGGGCAGCTTCAACAGCCGCAGCGTGTTGGCGACATGGCTGCGGCTCTTGCCGATCACCTGGCCGAGATCGGCCTGGGTGTAGCCATGCTCGTCGATCAGTTGCTGGTAGCCTTGCGCCTCCTCGACCGGGTTGAGGTCGGCGCGCTGGACGTTTTCGATGATCGCCAGCTCCAGCGCCGTGCGGTCATTGACCTCGCGCACGATAATCGGCAGTTCGGTCAGGCCGGCGCGCTGCGCCGCCCGCCAGCGCCGCTCGCCGGCGATGATCTCGTAGCGGCCGGGCTGAGACGGCGACGGCCGCGCCACCACCGGCTGCACCACGCCGTGCTCGCGGATCGACTGCGCCAGATCGGTGAGCTCGGCATCGCCGAAATGCCGGCGCGGATTCTTCGGATTGGGGCTGACGAATTCGATCGGCACCTTGCCGTCGGCCGCCATGCTCTGCTTTTCCGGGACTGCGGGACGATCGATCTCGCCGATCAGCGCCGCAAGGCCACGGCCGAGTCTCTTTCTTGAAAGGTCTTCACTCATAATCTGTCCAGATCGTTTCGGTATCGAATCGGGGCTTGGCCGCTATCAGGCGGCGCGCAATTTGCGCTCGCGGCGGATCACTTCCGAGGCAAGCTGCAGATAGGCCTGGCTGCCCGAGCATTTGAGGTCGTAGAGGATCGCCGGCTTGCCGTAGGATGGCGCCTCGGAAACGCGGACGTTGCGCGGGATAATCGTCTCGTAGACCTTGTCGCCCATGTGGGTGCGCACGTCCTGCACCACCTGGTTGGCGAGATTGTTGCGGCCGTCGTACATGGTGAGCACGATGCCCTGGATGGTGAGATCCGGATTGATCGTACGCCGCACCTGCTCGACCGTCTCGAGCAATTGGCTGAGACCCTCCAGCGCGAAGAACTCGCACTGCAGCGGCACGAGAACGGAATCGGCCGCGGCCATTGAATTCAAGGTCAAGAGGTTGAGCGACGGCGGGCAGTCGATCAGCACATAGCCGAACGGCGCCGAACGCTCGGCCGCGGCGCGCAGCGCGTTGCGCAACCGCAGCACCCGGTCCGGCGCCGAGGCGATCTCCATCTCGATGCCGAGCAGGTCGAGCGTCGACGGCACGATGGACAGACCGGGCACCGCCGTCGGCACGGCGGCCGCTTCCAGCTCCAGCTCGCCGGTCAGCACGTCATAGGACGACACCGTGCGATCCTTGCGGTCGATGCCCAATCCCGTGCTGGCATTGCCTTGCGGGTCGAGGTCGACGATCAGCACCTGTTCGCCGATGGCGGCCAGCGCCGTCGCCAGGTTGATCGCCGTCGTCGTCTTGCCGACGCCGCCTTTCTGGTTGGCGACGGTGATAATACGCGGTCCAGTTTTCATGGGTCGATGCCAGTAATTCATTGCGGTTTCGCCGGGCGCAGATTGGTGATTTCCAGGATGACGCCGTGAGGGTCGGTCATGCTTGGATGTTCTACCAGATCGAAGGCCCAGCGGTGAGTGCTTTCTTCCACTTCGGCGCGGTAATCCCGGCCTTTGTGGAAGAGCGCGGGCGCACCCTTGGTCAGCCACGGCGCCGCAAGATCAAGCAAGGCCGGCAGCGCCGCAAGCGCCCGCGCGGTGACGATTTCCGGTTCCGGAACAAGCGGATAGCTGTCGTCGATGCGCCGCGCTACGACACGCGCCGGCAGGTCGAACTGGCCAATGACGGCTTGCAGGAACGAGGCCTTCTTGCGGTTGCTTTCGACCAGATCGATCGAGGCCCCCTCGCGCTCGGCAAGCAGGAAACCAAGCACCAGGCCGGGAAAGCCACCGCCCGAGCCGAGGTCCACCCAGCGCCTGGCCTTTGGCTCGATTCGAGCGAGCTGCGCGCTATCCAGTATGTGCCGGCGCCAGACATCGTCCAGCGTCGACGGCGCGGCGAGATTGATGCTGCGGTTCCATTTCAGGAAGACCTGTTCGAAGGCAACCAGACGCTCGAATGTTTCACGTGAAACCGGGCCCGCGGCCTTTTCCAGGCTCTCCCATGCGGCAGCGCTCACGCGACATGCCTCTGAGCGGCGGCCTCGGCGTTGCGAACATGGGCAACGATGATTGCGAGTGCCGCCGGCGTCATCCCCTCCATGCGCTGCGCATCGGCGATGGAGCGCGGCTGCCGCGTTTTCATCTTCTGCTTCAGCTCATTGGACAGGCCGGGGACATCGGTGAAATCGAGCGAAGCCGGGATCACTCGGCCTTCCTCATGCCGGATTTGCGCGACATCGGCTTGCTGGCGGTCGAGATAGACTGAATATTTCGCTTCCGTTTCGAGGCGCTCGGCCGTCTTGGCGCCGATTGAGGCGAAGCGCGGTTCGACGCGGGCCAGCCAAGCGAGATCGACACCGGGGTAGGCGAGCAATTCATAGGCCGAGCGGCGCACGCCATCCCTGTTGATCTCCAGCCCATGGCGCGCCGCCTCATTGGGAGTAAACAGCACGCTCGATGCCAGTTCCCGCGCCTTTGCAAGATCCTCGTTCATCTCGTTGAAGCGCCGCACCCGTTCCGTCGAGGCGATCCCCAGCCGATCCGCCCTCGGCGTCAACCGCTCATCGGCATTGTCGGCCCTGAGCGACAGGCGGAACTCGGCGCGCGAGGTGAACATCCGATAGGGCTCGGCGATGCCGCGGCTGGTGAGGTCGTCGACCATGACGCCAATATAGGCTTCGGTCCGGCTGAGCACGATCTGCTCGCTGTCGGAGGCCTTGCGCGCGGCGTTCAGACCGGCGAGCAGCCCTTGCGCTCCGGCCTCTTCGTAGCCGGTCGTGCCATTGATCTGTCCGGCGAGGAACAGGCCGCCGACCCGCTTCGTCTCCAACGTCGGCAGCAATTCGCGTGGATCGACATGGTCGTACTCGATGGCATAGCCCGGCTGCAGCATGGATGCCCGCTCCAGCCCCGGAATCGTCTTCAAAATGTCGAGCTGGACGTCCTCCGGCAACGAGGTCGAGATGCCATTCGGATAGACGGTGTCGTCGTCGAGGCCTTCCGGCTCGAGAAAGATCTGGTGGCCTTCACGGTCGCCGAACTTGACGATCTTGTCCTCGATCGACGGGCAATAGCGCGGCCCCACCCCTTCGATCGAGCCGGAATACATGGCCGAGCGGCCGAGATTGGCGCGGATCAGCTCATGCGTCTCCGGCGTCGTGCGCGTGATGCCGCAATGGATCTGCGGGTTCCGGATCGAGTCGGTCAGCAGCGAGAACGGCACCGGATCCTCGTCCGCCGCCTGGCTTTCCAGCAACGCCCAGTCGATGGTCCGACCGTCGAGGCGAGGGGGTGTCCCGGTCTTCAGGCGCCCGAGCCTGAACCCCGCGCGGCTCATCGTTGCCGACAGGCCAAGACTCGCCTGCTCGTTCATGCGGCCGGCGACGATCTTCTTCTCTCCGATATGGATCAATCCGCGCAGGAAGGTCCCGGTGGTCAGCACCACCGCGCCGCAAGCCAGGCGACGATCGCCCGACATCCGAACGGCCGCGATCTGCCCCTCCACGATTTCAAAGTCGAGAACTTCGCCTTCGATCACCTCGAGATTATCCTGCTGCCGAATCGCTTCCTGCATGGCGAGGCGATAAAGCTTGCGATCGGCCTGCGTGCGCGGGCCGCGTACGGCCGGCCCCTTGCGGCGATTGAGCAAGCGGAACTGGATGCCGGCCGCATCGGCGATCCTGCCCATCAGACCATCCATCGCGTCGATCTCGCGCACCAGATGGCCCTTGCCGAGGCCGCCGATCGCCGGGTTGCAGGACATGACGCCGATCGTGGCGAAACGCAGCGTCACCAGCGCCGTCCTAGCGCCGGCGCGTGCCGCGGCGCTGGCCGCCTCGCAACCGGCATGGCCGCCGCCTACCACAACCACATCATAGTGATCGTTCATCTCTTCAATTCCAAAGTCTGAAGTTGCCCGGAGACATGTCCCTGCCGGGCTTCGCTGTCAAGAACGTAGGAGCGGTCTCGTTTCACGTGAAACAATGCCTGTCGTCTGGAAGCCCGGTGTTTCACGTGAATTGCGCTATCCGCCTGCCTCGACAATGTTTCACGTGAGTCATTTGCCGATGCAGAATTGTGAGAAGATGACGTCGAGCAGGTCCTCCACGTCGACAGCCCCGGTGATTCGCCCGAGCCGATCCGCCGCCAGACGCAGTTCCTCGGCGCGCAGTTCCTGGCCTCTTACCGACAGCGCCGCTCCCAGGTGGAAGTTTGTCTCCTTGAGCAATTCGACATGGCGCAAGCGCGATGGCAGGACGTCGCCGATCTCCCCGGCAGCCGCTGCAGCGCGACGCCCGACCTCGGCTAGCAGCTCCGCCAGCCCGGTACCATCCTTGGTCGAGATCATCGCGTCATAAAGCTTCGAGCGGTCAAAGGCCGGCCCGTCCGCAACAAGGTCCGCCTTTGTCCCGATCCTCAGCAGAGGCGCATCGGACGGCACCGCGCCGGCGTCGACGGGCGCCGCCATATCCTCGAGCAACAGCAGCAGATCTGCACCGCCCGCCTTCGCGCGCGCTTTCTCAATGCCGATCGCCTCGACCTTGCCGGGCGCCTCGCGCAAACCGGCCGTATCGGTGACCCGCACACGCATCCCATCCAGATCCAGCACCACTTCGAGCAGATCGCGCGTCGTGCCCGGCTCGTCGGTCACGATCGCCGCCTCGCGGCGGGCGAGCGCGTTGAACAGGCTGGATTTCCCGGCATTCGGCGGCCCGAGGATGACGACCTCGAACCCATCGCGGATGACCTCGGCGGCACGGAACCCGTCGACATGGCGATCGATCTCGCCGATCATCGCCCGCACGTCCGCCCAGACCGTTTCGGCGACAGAGCCCGGCACGTCCTCCTCGTCGGCAAAGTCGATCTCAGCCTCGATCATCGCCCGCGCATGGATGAGCCGCCGGCGCCAGTTCGCATAGAGCTTGCTTTGCGTCCCCTCGGCATTGCGCACGGCAAAGCGCCGCTGCGCCTCGGTCTCGGCATTGACGAGATCGGCCAGCGCTTCGGTCTCGACCAGATCGAGCCTGCCGTTGAGAAAGGCGCGGCGCGTGAATTCGCCGGGCTCTGCGTGCCTGACGCCGTCAAAGCCCGTGATGGTCTCCAGCATCTTGGCCGCCACGGCGCGGCCGCCATGAACCTGGAACTCGGCAATGTCCTCGCCGGTAAAACTGCCGGGGCCCGGCAAGAAGAGAACCAAACCCCGGTCGATCACCGATCCATCCGCCGCTGTCAGCTTGCGATAGACCGCACGACGCTCCTTAACCACTGATCCGGCAATCGTTTCGACCACGAATCGAGTCTTCGGACCGGAAATTCGGATGACGGCGATGCCGGCCGGCAAGCGTCCGCTCGACAAAGCAACAATCGAATCGCTCAAAATCATTTGCCCGCTCTACCGAACCGCCCTAGCTTCCCGCGCAACATCGTTAACCGAGTTTGCCGTCGTGACCTTGCCCGCGCAAAACCTGCTGGCCCAAGAGGCCAGCCCCTACCTGCAGCAGCACAGCGACAATCCGGTGCATTGGCGGGGCTGGTCGCCCGCGGCGCGCGCCGAA
>NZ_RZOJ01000278.1:0-8187 GCF_003998845.1 Mesorhizobium sp. M4A.F.Ca.ET.022.05.2.1
ATGTAGTCGTCGGCAGGGCGCAAGAGGATGTCCTGGCTGTTGCCCTGCTGGATGATCGAACCGTCGCGCAAGATGACGATCTGGTCACCGAGCCGCAGCGCCTCATCGAGATCATGGGTGATGAAGACGATGGTCTTCTTCAGTTCGGTCTGCAGATCGAGCAGCATGGTCTGCATATCGGTCCGGATCAGCGGATCGAGAGCCGAATAGGCCTCGTCCATCAACAGGATCGAGGCATTGTTGCTGAGTGCGCGGGCAAGCCCGACGCGCTGCTGCATGCCGCCGGACAGTTCGTCCGGATAGCGCTGCTCAAAGCCGGCGAGGCCGACGCGTTCGATCCAGCGCATGCCGATGTCACGGCTCTTCGCCGCCTCGACACCGCGCACCTCCAGTCCGAACGTGACGTTGTCGATGACGGACCGGTGCGGCAGCAGTCCAAATCTCTGGAACACCATCGCTGTGTGGTTGCGGCGGAACTCGCGCAGCTCCAGCTCCGACATTCCCAGAACGTCGCGCCCGTCGATCATGATCGAGCCAGATGTCGGCTCGATCAGCCGGTTGATGTGGCGGATCAGCGTCGACTTGCCTGAGCCCGATAGCCCCATGACGACCTGGACCTTGCCCGCCGGCATGGAGATGTTGATCTTGTTCAGCCCCAGAATGTGGCCATGCGTCTTGCCGAGTTCGGTCTTCGACAGACCGTTGCGGACCGCATCGACGTATTTCTCCGGAGATTTGCCGAAGATCTTGTACAGGTCACGGATTTCGATTGAGGCGTTGTTGCTAGTCATGAGCTGCACCCCGATGCTTCTGCAGCCGGTGGCCATAGGCCTGGCTGATGCGGTCGAAAATGATCGCGATGCCGACAATGGCAAAGCCGTTGAAGATGCCTTGCGTGAAGTACTGGTTGGCGATGGCCTGGAGAACGTTGAGGCCGAGCCCCTGCACGCCGATCATCGAGGCGATGACCACCATGCCGAGCGCCATCATGATGGTCTGGTTGATGCCGGCCATGATGGTCGGCATGGCGAGCGGGATCTGTACCTTCCAGAGCTTTTGCGAGCGCGAGCAGCCATAGGCGTCGGCGGCCTCCAGCACCTCCTTGTCGACCAGGCGGATGCCGAGGTCGGTGAGGCGGATGATCGGCGGGATGGCATAGATCACCACCGCGATGAAGCCCGGCACCCGGCCGATGCCGAGCAGCATGACGACCGGAATGAGATAGACGAAGGGCGGCATCGTCTGCATGACGTCGAGCACCGTGTGCATGACCGCGCCGACGCGCTTGTAGCGGTTCATCAGGATGCCGAGCGGAATGCCGATGGCGATGGCGAAGATCATCGCGGTGAAGACAAGCGAGATCGTCTTCATCGCGTCCTGCCACAGGCCAAGGAGGCCGATGGCGATGAGCGTGCCGACAACGGCGGCAACCACGGCCCAGCGCCGTGCCGCAAACCAGGCGATGACCGCCAGGGCGAGCACGACCAGCGGCCAGGGCGCGTTCGAGATGGTGCTTTCGAAGAAGACGAGAACGCGCAGCAGCGGATAGAAGAAGTCTTCGATCGCCTGACCGTAGCCGCGCGTCAGCGCCTTCAGGGCGCCGTCGATAGACCGCTTCACCGCAAGCAGGAATTCAGGGTCGAGTTGAGGGAATCTGAAAAGCCAATCCATATCGCGATGCCCTATTGTGAGTGCGCCATTGGGGACACATTGCCGGCCATAGGCCGAGAGCAGGGAACAAAGGCTACGCCGGCGGACCGAGCCGCCTAGGTGGAGGCCTTGAATACGCTCAAAGCCTCCGCCCGCCGATTGCCCGATTTAGAGCGCGGCTTTGACCTTTTCGGCGACGTCAGCCGGGACCCACTTGGTCCAGACTTCCGGCATGTTCTTGATGAACCACTTGGCGCCGTCCTCGCCATTGGCCTGGTTGTCGGTCATCCACAGCATCACCTTGCCGACTTCAGCCTGGGTCCAGCTGCGCTTGGCGAGGTAGTCCTTGACCGGGCCGACGTCGTCACGCTGGGTGAACTTGCTGCTGGCCAGCGTCACCATCTCAGCCTGTTTCCAGTAGTTCGGCTTCGGATCCGGACAGTCCTGCTTTGACGTGCAACGCGCCCACTCGGCATCGTCATGAGCCATTTCGAGGCGCACCATCGGATACTTCACCAGAAGGGATGTCGGTGCCCAATATTGCGCGAGGAATCCCTGCTTCTGTTCATAGGCTTTGGAGATGACGCCATCGAGCGCTGCCGCCGAACCGGTGGGGACCAACTCGAAGCCCTTCTTGTCACCCTCAATGGCCTTGTAGAGCTGCGCCGTCACGACCGTGTCGCCCCAACCTTGCGGGCCCTGGATAACGCCGCCTTTCGAGGGGTCTTCCGGAGCCGGGAACAGCTCCGGATGCTTCATGGCGTCGTCGACGGTCTTGATATCGGGATGCGCATCCGCGACATATTGGGGAATGTACCAGCCGGAAACCTGCCCGTCGCTGATCGCCGTGCCGATCTGGCTGATCCGCCCCTCGGCGGCGCCCTTGATATAGACGTCACCGAGCAGGCTTGGCGTCGATTCCGAAGAAATGTCCGGCTGGCCCTTCTCGATCATCGCGGTGATCGTCGGCACGGTGTCGCCCGCAACCGTCGTGGCGTTGCAGCCGTAGCCGTTCTTCAGGATGAACTGGTCGACATTGGACATTGCCTCGGCCGACTGCCAGCTGAAGACCGCCAATGTAACGTCGCCGCAAGCCGCCTGTGCGGCACCTGCGGTAAGCAGCGCTCCGAGGGCAACGGCAGGAAATAGTAGTTGTCTCATTTTGTTCTCCTCATTCTTCGCGTGGCTTATTGACAGACCGACACCGAACCCACGCCGCCCGGCGAAACTGAACTAGCAGGGTGATGCAGAAGGCGTTTCATCGTCTCCCGATTGTGCCTGCAGCGACGCCGCCTACCCGGACGTCGCGGATCGGCCCGCCCTCCACTCGCGAACCGCCATCCGCACCTTTGCCCCGATCGACGTGATAGGTTGAGGCGCCACGGTTCGCCGGCAGGAAGGTTGCGAAGACTTTGGCTTTCTGGCTCACGATCAGGCCGCCTCGCGTTCGACGAGGGTGCCGAGCGCCCGTCGCAGCGTCGCTACTCTGTCGGCGGGGAGTGCGCGCAAAGGCTTGCGGGGACTTCCGGCGCCATAGCCGACCAAGTCTGCCGCGGCATAGACCGACTGCACGTAGTCGCCCTCCCAAAGGAGGGACATGACATGCTCTAGCGACGCCCAGATTTTGCGCACGTCAGCCCAGTCTTTTGAGGCTGCCGCTTCAACCAGGGCCACGGTTGTCCTGGGCGCAAAATTTGCTCCGCCCCATATCAGGCCGCTGCATCCCGCGTAGAGGGCATAGGCCACCAGGTGGTCGGCGCCATTCATGACCGGAAGGCCGGTGCGAATGAGCGAAGCCTGCTTGCCGAGATCGCCGCCGCTATCCTTGACCGTGCAGAAGCCTGGAATCGCGCACAGTTCCCTCAGCAGCGAGGGCGTGATCGCAACGCCCACCGCCTGGGGCACGTTGTAGCCGATGATCGGCAGTCCGCCCTTTGCGGCCTCCGTGTAGAAGTCGACAATGCCCCGGTCATCCGTTGGGCCTTCGAAGAAGGGCGGCAGCACCATCACCCCATCGGCGCCGCAATCCTTGGCGTGGCGGGTCCGCTCGACAACATCTTCGACGAGCAGCGCGGAGGTCTGCACAATGATCTTGGCGCGCCCGTTGATGATCTTGGCGCCCTTTTTGACCAGAGACTTCGACTCGTCCGCCGACAGGTAGGCGTGCATGCCCGTGCCCGAGCTCAGAACAAAGCCACGTATGCCGGCCGCGATATAGCGCTCGATGTTTTGCTCGAGCCTGCCGAGATCGATGCGACCTTGCGCGTCGAATGGCGTGGCAATCGCGAGGTTCAATCCTGAGAAAGGGAAATCGGACATGTTCATGCAGGCTTCCTGTCCCGGAGCGGCCGTTTCCGACCAATGCGTCATCCGGCCAAAGGAGAACCGTCTGAGAACTCTCCTGAGAATCCTCAGCGCCCGAAACCCGGTCGATCGCATTTGATGGCGCGCAAGATTGCACACCGGCGTGCCGGAGTCAACAAATTGTATTTTTTGCGTACACAAATCTTATAATTGGATAACACAATGCTGATGCCTTCTGAACCGAACCGCCGTCCGTGGCCGGAGGTGCGATGACAAGGCGCCGGGACAGAGCCGCAACCGCGCGGCGTGACAGAATCAGAGCGAAAAGGGCAGGCATGCCTCGATGACGCCGCATGCTATGCGCACTGGCGGCTATTGGGAGTCTCGCGAGCGTGGCGCCGCAGCCGACCAACAGCCCCAGACAAACCATAACGTGGCAGAATGGAAGGTTTTTCAGAAGGACAGAGCGCAGCCGTCAGGAATCGCCGACCAGGGCATCCGCCTTCAAGCCTTGAGGTGCGATGAACATCTCCATGGTCTCGCGCGACAGTTCCCAATGCTCGAACACCAGGTCGACGACGGCGTTCTCATCATGACGGCCAATGGCCGAGATGAAGCCGTCATGGTGTTCGACGGCGATCCCCAAGCGCCGACGCATGTCATCATTGCGGGGCCGGAAGAAGGTGTGGCCGATACGGGCGTGATCGATCAGCAACCTGCCGAGGCTCGGCTGAAGATAGGCATTTCCGGACATCTCGCCGATGATCTCGTGAAACCTATTGTTCTCGACCACCATCGACAGTGCGTCGCCCGACTTGCTCGCGGCGCGGAAACGCTCCTGCGTGTCTTTCAGGTCTACCAACTGCGAAGGCTTGAAGTTTTGCACCGCCAGCCGGCCGATGGCGGCGTAGACCATGGGAGCGACGAGGAAGAACTGCCGAAGGGTCGAGTGATTCATCGGAACGACCCGGGCACCCCGGTTGGCGCGAATTTCGATGTAGCCTTCGCCCTCCAATCTGCGGAAGATTTCCCTCACCGGAGTGCGCGACAGGCCGTAGCGCTCGCTTAACGCTACCTCGTCCAGATCCTCGTCCGGATCGAGTTCCATCGTCAGGATGCGACGCTTCAGATCGTCGTAAAGACTGCCCTTGCTTCCCTTCATCGCGCACCTCAGAATCAACCCTGCCAGTCGATCATACTTGGCACTCCTGAAGAGAGTCGCACGCACCTGTGGGCGTGTCAACGGATTGTATTTTCTTGGTACACAATTTTTGGACGAGTGGATCGACGGCTCTCGATGGGAGCTATCAGCCGATCGCGTAAGCAACGGTGGCTCGCAGAGGGGCCAGAAGGATTTTTCCTTCGAATGCCATAAGCCGGCGTGACCAGGCTGTCTGAGCTAGGAAATTCTTAGCAAGATCAAATACTTAAGCCGATGGTACCGTTGGCTGGGATCGAACCAGCGACCTCCGGATCCACAATCCGGCGCTCTAACCAGCTGAGCTACAACGGCACGTCTGCCGGAGCGCGATCCAGGGGAAGCTCTGCTCTCCAGATCCGCTCTGTCGTTCGGCGATGCGTCCAATACGGACTATCGGAGCGTAATTCAAGGCCCTTGATGAGGCAAAGGCGGGTTCTGCGAACCGCGCCCGGTTTTCAACCAGCCAATTTCGGGCAAAAGAAAAGGCCGGCGGGAGGAGGTGCCGGCCTTTTCCTGTTACGAGCCAGCGGGAGGAGGTGCTGGCTGGTCATCCCGGAGAGCAGAGGGAGGAGGTTCCGCCCGCCGGGTATTCGCTTGGACAACTCTATCGCACATCTATTTGTCTGATAAAATGCGACGTTTTGATGCATCGCCGAGTTATGCGAAGATATTAGGCGGCCTTGATGTCCTTCAAGGCCTTCTCGAAAGCGGTCTTGATCGGCTTGGAGACGTCCTCGGCAGCCTTGGAAGCGACGGCCTGGAATTCCTTGGCCTGCTCGACGGCCAGTTCGGCACGCTTGCGCAGGAATGCGGTCTGCAGCTCGACGACTTCCGACAGCGACTTGGCGCTGACCAGGGCTTCGAGATGCGAGAAGCCGGCGTCGGCATTGGCGCGCAGCGCGGCGATGGTCTTGAGCGACAGGTCGCCGGAAACGGTCTTGGCGGTCTCGAAGGTCGACTCCAGAACCTTCTGGGTCTCCTCGGCGCCGGTCTTCAACTTGGCATAGGCTTCCTTCGACTGCTCGACGCCCTTCTCGGCGAAGGCGCGGATCTGGTCGGTGGCCTTGGAAGCGTCGAAGCTCGGGAATTCAACGTTCTCGATGGTCTCGGCGGTCTTGATCTTGGACATTTTCCATCCTTTTCGCGGGTAGCGGCTTTGACAGAAAGCCGTCTCGTTCATGTATGATGGCAATATAGAGGTTTTTTTGTGCATTGCAACATCTTTGTTGCAGTGCACCATCAGAATCTTCCCCGCCGTTAACCAAGCGCTCAGAGATTTCGCCCGCCGCACGCCCTGGCTTGTGGACCTTCGCACCGCCCGCTTTTATTAACAAAGCGTTAACTGAAATTGCCCGCCGGAGGGATTCGCCAAGCGCATGCCGCCCGAAAACTATTCCTTCCTCGACGTTGCCGTGCTCGATGCGGTCCGCCAGCGCTTCGCCGCCGGCGATGCGATCGCCATATTGTCGGCCGACCTCGAACAGGTGATCTGGGCCAACGGCCCCGGAGCGGCGGTGTTCGGCTATCCGGACATCGAGGGCATCATCGGCGCCTCGGCGCGGCTGCCGCTGATCGCCAGGCGCCAGATCATGGCGACCAGCGGTTTTCCGCAGATCGGCAGCGACCGGGCCATCACGCTGCGGCTGGCGACCGGGATGGTGAGCCGCGCCGTCGGCTTCCTGGCCAGCGCGGTGGCGATGCCAGACGGCGAGAAAGCGATCATGCTCACGGTGCCCGCGGCGCAGACCGGCTCGCGCAGTGCTGCAGAGATCGCCAGCCGCGCCATTGGCGGCTTCACCGAGGACGGCCATTTCATCGCCTTCGTCGACGCAGCGGGCAAGGTAGAGGCCGCCTCCGACGGTTTTGCGGCGCTGGGCATCCTGCCCGAGACGCTGGCGGCGCTGGTCGCAGACGTAGCCGATGACAGCGACCGCATCGTCAAGCGCCTGGTCCCGGGCGGCAGCAATTCCTATCCGGCCGGCCTCGCGCGGCTGACCGAAACGCGCCACTTGCTGGTGGTCATCGACGAAGCCCAACTCGACGAAGAGCGGCCGGGTGAGCCGGGGGGCGACGCTCCGGCAGCCGCGGCATTGCCGGCGGAGGCGCCTTCCGCTGTGCCGGAGGCAAGGCAGGAACCTTCGCCCACGACGCCGGACGTGATGGCCGAGTCCACGCCGGAGGTGGCCAAGGGCGTTGCCGTCCCTGCCGGCGGCCCAGTTGCCGGTCCGACTGGACAGAGCCCGAAAGCGGCGGTGGGCGACCGGGCGACGGCCAGCGAGACGCAGCCGCAGCACGACCATTGGTACTTCAACGCCGGCGGCGATGAGGCACGGCATCAGGACCATGCATCCGGCAAGGCCAAGGCGGCGTCACCAGCCGAAGCGCCTCGGCAGGCCGCCGCCGCGCCAACGGCCGCGCCGGCCGCCGGGCGGACGATCGATCGGTCGGCGCCGCCGCTGCGCTTCGTCTGGCGCACCGATGCTGACGGCAAGTTCAGCGCATTGTCGGCCGAATTCGCCGAGATCGTCGGCAAGCCCGCCGCCGACGTGATCGGCCGCCGCTTCAAGGATGTGGCCACCACTTTCGGCCTCGATGCCTCGGGCGAGATCGCCGGCCTGCTCGAACGCCGCGACACGTGGTCCGGCCGCTCGGTGCTGTGGCCGGTTGCCGGCACCGATCTCAAGATACCGGTCGACCTGGCGGCGCTGCCGGTCTATGGCCGCAGCCGCGCCTTCGAGGGTTTTCGCGGCTTCGGCGTTGCCCGGGCCGGCGACGCGGTCGTCGATCCGGAAGCCATCGGCATGGCGCTTGTCCCCAATGGCGGGCCGCTTGCCGATGGCGAGCGGCCGGCGCCGAGCGAACCGGCCGTCGAGGACACTGTCGCGGAAACCCCGAAGCCAGCCGACCCGTTCAAGGGCGAAGTGCCGGCGCTGACCATCGTGTCGAAGCCGGAGCGGCGTTTCGCCGACAAGGTGATCCGGCTGGCCGAGCACCGGCAGCCGGCCAACGACAAGGGCCTGTCGACGCTGGAA
>NZ_RZOJ01000279.1:0-8134 GCF_003998845.1 Mesorhizobium sp. M4A.F.Ca.ET.022.05.2.1
CTGTTCTACTCCTTCGGCGCCATCGGCGGCCCGTTCGCGGCCTCGGCGGCGATGCAATATTTCGGACCGGGCGCCCTGTTTGTGTTCAGCGCCGTCGTCTATGCGGTGCTGATCCTCGTCATCCTCTACCGCATGCAGGTGCGCTCCGGCGTGCCGGCCGACAGACGCAGCCCTTTCACCGCGCTCTTGCGCACATCGACGGTGTTCGCGCGGCTGGCGCGGCGCAGCGGCGATTCCGATGGATCGAGCGAGCCATGACCTTGCGGCGGCTTGACGAAAGCGCCCGCGGCTGAAATTGAAAGGGACCTAATTTGTTCTTAAAAGCGATTTGATGCACGTCATCACCACCCAAGCTGAGCTCGAGAGCGCCATCGCCGCGTTCGAAAAGTCGGAATTCGTCACCGTCGATACCGAGTTCATCCGCGAGACGACATTTTGGCCGATCCTGTGCCTGATCCAGATGGCCTCGCCCGGCCTGACCGCGCTGATCGACCCGCTCGCGCCCGACATCGACCTGAAACCGTTCTTCCGGCTGATGGCCAACGAGGCCGTGGTCAAGGTCTTCCACGCCGCGCGCCAGGACATCGAAATCATCGTCCATCTCGGCGATCTCATGCCGCACCCGGTGTTCGACACCCAGGTGGCGGCGATGGTCTGCGGCTTCGGCGACAGCGTCTCCTACGACCAGCTGGTGCAGCGCATCACCGGTGCCCGGCTCGACAAATCCTCGCGTTTCACTGACTGGCGCCACCGGCCGCTCTCCGACAAGCAGCTCGACTACGCGCTCGCCGACGTGACCCATCTGATTGAGGTCTACAGGAAGCTCAGCGCCGAGCTCAAGCGCGAGAACCGCGCCCATTGGCTCAACGAGGAAATGGAGGTGCTGACCTCGCGCCAGACCTACGATCCGCACCCCGAGGATGCCTGGAAGCGTCTGAAGATGCGGCTGCGCAAGCCGCAGGAGCTGGCGATCGTGCAGGCGGTCGCCGCCTGGCGCGAACGCGAGGCGCGCGAGCGCGACGTGCCGCGCGGCCGGGTGCTGAAGGACGATGCCATCTATGAGATCGCGCAGCAGGCGCCGCGCGATTCCACCGCGCTCGGCCGGCTGCGCACCACGCCGAAAGGTTGGGAGCGCTCGGCGACCGCAACGGCGCTGCTGGGCGCCGTCACCACCGCGCTTGCCCTGCCCAGGGAGGCGATGCCGAAGCTGCCGAAGACGTTCCAGCCGCCCGAAGGTTCGAGTGCCGCGGCGGAGCTGCTCAAGGTGCTCTTGCGCATGATCGCCGAAAAGGAAGGCGTCGCCTCGAAGGTGCTCGCCTCCAGCGACGATATCGACCGCATCGCGGCCGAGGGCGAGGATGCCGATGTGCCGGCTCTTCAGGGCTGGCGGCGGGCGGTGTTCGGCGAACAGGCGCTGAAGCTGGTGCGCGGCGAGATCGGCATTAAGTTCGACAAGCGCAAGATTGCGCTGTTCGACCTGTAGCATCTTCCCTTCTCCCCAAGATGGATCGCCGCGCAGCGCCGAGACGGATGGCTGGAAGAAATGCGATGTAGCAAAATCGAGCGATTTTAAGCACTTGCGTCGCCAGCGCTTCACTCCGTCCGACACCCTCATCCGACCGAGCCTTGCTCGGTCACCTTCTCCCACAAGGGGAGAAAGTGAGCCAAGGTCGATTCAGCCCGCCCCAAGAAGGTGCAACGCGAACAACACCCAGGCCAGCAGTAGAACCACCGCGCCGAAGAAGAAGACGGAGCTGCGGTGGCGCAGGTTGTTGCTGCTGAGATGCACCCAGGCGTGGGCGTAGCGCGACAGGATGAATATCCACGCCAGCGTAAGCGTCAAATAGTTGACGCCGTTGGTCATGAACAGCGCCAGGCACAGCGCGTGAAACAGCACCGGCAATTCGAACTGATTGATCAGATTGTTGGCGACGGTGACGCAGGAGGCCGGCTCGGTGGTGCGGACCTTGTACTGGCCGACCTTTGCCTCGCCTGACTTGACGGCAAAGTACCGGCGCCGGGCCATCACGAGATAGACAATATAGACCAGCAGAACGTGCGCCAGCATCGGCCAGAAGATCGCGGTCTGGCTCACGGCTGCTCGCCGCCCTGCCCGGCCTGCCGCTGATCCGCCAGGTAGAAGACCGCTATGACGCTCACGGGGATCGCCAGCAGCGCGAATTTGGTGACGGTCAGGGCCGAGGCGAAGGCGAGCGAATCGGGATTGGCCGTCTGGAAATCGGACAGCAGCCGCGCCACGGCGAGATTCTGCGCGTAGTCGGCCAGCGTATAGGGCAGCACGAGCACGAGGGCCAACAGCGACTGGGCGGGGGCGGCCATCGTCCGGAATTTGGCCAGCCGGCGCCCGGTGACCAGAAGGAGGCTGAGCAGGGTCAGCGACAGGAGCGCCGGGAACAGGAGGTCGAAGGTCAGATAGTGCCAAACGAGGATGATCTCGCCGCCGCGCCGGCCAAGCGCGGTGAGCCAGGCCATGCCTTCATCCGGGGTGAAGCCGGCAAGGCGCATGTCGAGCGACGGCAGTCCGCCGCTCAAGCGGCGGAAATAGAAGAATTCCAGCAGGGTCATGGCGACAAAGACCGCCAGCGTGACGAACGAGAGCGCTGCGGTGTGGCGCGACAGCCGAAGCGCTGTCGCCGTCAGGTTGCGCCAAAGCCTGTAACGATCCCGTTGGTCAGGCTCGGCGGCCTGATCAAATTCCGCCCGGATAGTTCGGGCTTTCGCGGGTGATCGTGACGTCATGGGCGTGGCTTTCACGAAGTCCGGCGTTGGATATGCGCACAAAGGTGGCGCGTTCTCGGAAATCGGCAAGATCGCGGCCACCGACATAACCCATAGCGGCTTTCAGGCCGCCTGCAAGCTGGTGCAGCACGCCAGCCACAGGTCCTTTGTAGGGAACCTGCCCTTCGATGCCTTCCGGGACCAGTTTCAGCGTGTCGCGGACCTCGGCCTGGAAGTAGCGATCGGCCGAGCCGCGCGCCATGGCGCCGACCGAGCCCATGCCGCGATAGGCCTTAAACGAGCGGCCCTGGTGCAGATAGACCTCGCCCGGGCTCTCGTCGGTGCCGGCCAGCAGCGAGCCGATCATGGCGGCGCCGGCGCCAGCGGCGAGCGCCTTGGCGAGATCGCCCGAATATTTGATGCCGCCGTCGGCAATCACCGTCACGCCCTTTTTGTGCGCCGTCTCGACCGCCGACATGATCGCCGAAAGCTGCGGCACGCCGACGCCGGCGACGATTCGCGTGGTGCAGATCGAGCCTGGACCGATGCCGACCTTGACGGCGTCGGCGCCGGCGTCGATCAGCGCCTGCGTGCCTTCCGCAGTGGCGACGTTGCCGGCCAGGATGCGCACCGAATTCGAAAGCTTCTTCGCCCGGGTCACCGCGTCCAGCACGCGCTGCGAGTGGCCGTGCGCGGTGTCGATGACCAGAAGATCGACGCCGGCATCGATGAGGCGTTCGGCACGCTCGAAGCCGTCATCGCCGACGCTGGTGGCGGCGGCGGCGCGTAGCCGTCCCTGCGCATCCTTGGTGGCGTGCGGGTTGAGCTGCGACTTCTCGATGTCCTTGACGGTGATCAGGCCGACGCAATTGCCCTTCCTGTCGACGACGACCAGCTTCTCGATGCGGTGCTTGTGCAAGAGCCGCTTGGCCTCATCCTGGTCGACATTCTCCTTCACCGTGATCAGGTTCTCGCGGGTCATCAACTCATAGACCTTCTGCGAGGGATCGGAAGCGAAACGCACGTCTCGGTTGGTCAGGATGCCGACCAGCCGGCCGACCGTATGGCCGCCGGTGCCGCCGTTCTCGACCACCGGAATGCCCGAAATCGAGTAGGTGCGCATCAGCGCCAGCGCGTCGGCGAGCGTGGCGTCCGGACCGATGGTGACGGGATTCACCACCATGCCGGATTCGAACTTCTTCACCTGGCGGACCTGCTCTGCCTGCTCGGCTGGCGAGAAATTGCGGTGGATGACGCCGATGCCGCCGGCCTGGGCCATGGCGATAGCGAGCCGGGCCTCGGTGACGGTGTCCATGGCGGCCGACAGGATCGGCACGTTGAGGTCGATGTCGCCGGCGATGCGGGTGCGGATGTCGGTCTCGCCGGGCATGACCTCGGAATGACCGGGCTGCAGCAGCACGTCGTCAAAGGTCAGCGCCAGCGCGCCGGTGGACGTTTCGATGATTTTTGCCATGGCCAGTCCTTCGAACACGAAAAAGCCTGGGGAATACAAAAAAGCGCTGGACCGTTATGGACAGCGCCGACTCGTTTCTTCCCTTTCAGGATTGGCGCTGGCTGGTAACACGTCGCGATGACATTGAAAAGACGATGATTGCATGTCATCGCAAGTGCTGGGTTGCCCTGATGGCGGCCACGAAGGACTGCGGTCGCATGACCTGATCGCAATTGCCCGCTTTTTGGGTGGCGGCGGCACAGCGATCAGAATCGGTGAATGCTCGATCTCTTCGCCGGCGCGAGCAGGTACTCGACGGGCACCCTTGTTACATTTTGATCTAGGGTTGCGTCGGAACGTTGATTGGCTCGACTGCCGTGATGCCGATGACATATGGCCACCAGGGGTTGCGGTCGCGCAAAAGTGACAGCAATTTAATGCGACACTCGGGCCAATGCGTGATAACCGCCCGGGCATGCCGGCTCGCCCCCAAGCCAGGCTCCGGATTCGTGAAGACAAATCAGGGCGTTCCCTTGAACCGCATCATTCCGCTCATCCTGGCGGTCGCACTTTTCATGGAGAACATGGATTCGACCGTGATCGCGACGTCGCTGCCGGCGATCGCCGTCGACATCCACACCAGCCCGATCGCGCTCAAGCTGGCGCTGACCGCCTATCTGGTGTCGCTGGCGATCTTCATTCCGATCAGCGGCTGGATGGCCGACCGCTTCGGCGCCAAGAACGTCTTTCGCGCCGCGATCGCCGTCTTCATCCTCGGCTCCGTCGCTTGCGCCATATCCAATTCACTGCCGGCCTTTGTCGTCTCCCGTTTCCTGCAAGGTATCGGCGGCGCGATGATGACTCCGGTCGGCCGCCTGGTGCTGGTGCGCGCCACGCCGAAGAGCGAGCTGGTCGCGGCGATGTCCTGGCTGACCGTGCCGGCCCTGGTCGGACCGCTCGTCGGTCCACCGATCGGCGGCTTCATCACCACCTACTTCACCTGGCACTGGATCTTCCTGATCAATGTGCCAATCGGGCTTATCGGCATCTGGCTCGCCACCCGCTTCCTGCCGGAGACCGAGCCCGCCGAGACGCCGCCGCTGGATTTCCCCGGCTTCGTGCTGAGCGGGCTTGCGGCATCGGGCGTCGTTTTCGGCCTGTCGGTGGTCAGCCTGCCGGCCTTGCCGCCGATCGCCGGCTTCATCACCGTGGCGGTCGGGCTGGTGTCGGGCGTGCTCTATCTTCTGCATGCCAGGCGCGCTGAAAATCCGCTGCTTGCGCTGGATCTGTTCCGCAACCAGGTGTTCCGCTCCTCGGTGCTCGGGGGCTCGCTGTTTCGCATCGGCATCGGCGCGGTGCCGTTCCTTTTGCCGCTGATGTTCCAGATCGGCTTCGGGCTGACACCATTCCAGTCGGGCATGATCACCTTCGTTTCGGCGATCGGCGCCATCGGCGTGAAATTCGTCACCGCGCTGATCTTCAGGCTTGCCGGCTTCCGCCGGGTGCTTATTTCGGGCTCGCTGATCGCGGCCGGGTCGATCGCCATCTATGGGCTGTTCACCCCCGAAACGCCCTATGCGCTGATGCTTGTCATATTGCTGGTTGGCGGCTTCATCCGCTCGATGTTCTTCACCGGCGTCAACGCGCTCTCCTATGCCGAGGTGTCGGCCGAAGATACCAGCAAGGCAACGCCGATCACGGCGGTGTTCCAGCAGCTGTCGATCGCGCTCGGCGTGGCGCTGGCCGGCGGTATCCTGGAAGTCTCGACGTCGATTCATGGCGGGCCGCTGACACTCAGCGACTTCCATGTCGCCTTTTTCATCGTGGCGGCGGTGTCGGCGGTGGCTTCGCTGACGTTCATGCGGCTGGCGTCCGATGCCGGCAACGCGGTGTCCGGACATGGCCGGCTGGCAACACCAAAGACGCTGGAACCGGCGAGGTCGCCGGGGAAGTGAAGCGCCTCTCCTTCTCCCCCTGTGGGAGAAGGTGGATCGGCGCGCAGCGCCGAGACGATTGAGGGGTGCGCCACGGATCGCCGTCTTTGCCAAGCCGGATTGCCCCTCATCCGGCCGCTGCGCAGCCACCTTCTCCCACAAGGAGAGAAGGGAAAGGCGCTAGCCCTTAAAATCCTTCGCCAGCAGATAGAGCTCCACCGACTCGTCGCGGGAGGCCGGCGGCTTGACGTGGTGGACCGAGCGGAAGTTCTGCTTCAACACAGACAGCAGCTCGTTCTCCGCACCGCCCTGGAAAGTCTTGGCGAGGAAGTGCCCGCCGGGCTTCAACACCGAGAGCGCGAAATCGGCGGCCACTTCGCACAGATGCATGGTGCGCAGGTGATCGGTGCGGCGATGGCCCGTGGTGGGCGCCGCCATGTCCGACAGGACGACGTCCGGCTGGCCGCCAAGCGCCTCCGACAGCTTCTGCGGCGCCTCGGGGTCGAGGAAATCCATCAGCAGCACCGGGGCGCCCGGCACGGCGTCCATTTCCAGATAGTCGATGCCGACGACATGCGGGTTCTCCGCCGTCGACTTCGTCCGCGCGGCCGCCACCTGGCACCAGCCCCCGGGGGCGGCGCCGAGGTCGATCACCTTCATGCCCGGCTTCAGCAGATGGTGCTTGTCGTCGATCTCGATCAGTTTGTAGGCAGCGCGGGATCTGAATCCGTCCGCTTTCGAGCGCTGCACATAGGGATCATTCATGTGGCGCTCGAGCCAGCGGCGCGAGGATTCCTTCAGGCCGCTCTTCTTCTTGATCCGGGTCTTCAGCACCCGAATGCCGCCACCCGGCTTTTCCGGCTTCCTTGCCATTAGCGACCCCGCCCGTCACTGCGCCAGACGCCGTCATCGGCCATCAGCTCACTCAAGATGCCCTCGCGCAGGCCCCGGTCGGCGACGCGCAGCCTCTCTGACGGCCAGACGCCGCGGATCGCCTCCAGGATGGCACAGCCGGCGAGCACGAGATCGGCGCGGTCGGCGCCGATGCAAGGGTTGGCGACACGCTGCTGGAAATCCCAGCCGACCAGTTTTTCGACCATGCGGTCGACGCTCTGCCGGTCCATCCACAGGCCGTCGACCCGACGGCGGTCATAGCGCTCAAGTTCGAGATGGACGCCGGCGAGCGTCGTCACCGTGCCCGAGGTGCCGAGCAAGTGGAATTTCGGACTGGCGAGAACATGCGCGAGCCGGTCGCGTCCATCGAAGGACTTCAGCCGCGCCGCCACGTCCTCGACCATTGCGGCGAAGGTCTTGCGCGTCACCGTGCGGCCGCCGAAGCGCTCGGCCAGCGAAACGACGCCGACGGGCAACGATGTCCAGGAGACGATGTGGTTGGCGAGCCGCGGCGAGCGATGGCCGGTAAGGTCGATCAGCGCAATCTCGGAGGAGCCGCCGCCGATATCGAACAGCACCACGCCCTGCGTGTCACGCTCGACCAGCGAGCCGCAGCCCGATACCGCCAGCCTGGCCTCGGTCTGGCGGTCGATGATCTCCAGCTTCAGCCCCGACTCGCGCTCGACACGATCGAGGAAATCGACACCGTTTTCGGCCGCGCGGCAGGCTTCCGTCGCGATCAGCCGCGCCTTCCTGATCTTGCGGTTGCGCAATTTCTCGCCGCACACCTTGAGCGCCTCGACGGCGCGATCCATTGCCGCCTGACCAAGCCGACCGGTTGCGGTCAGCCCCTCGCCCAGCCTGACGATGCGCGAGAAGGCGTCGATGACGCGGAACTGGCCGTGGCGCGTCGGCACTGCAACCAGCAGGCGGCAGTTGTTGGTGCCAAGATCGAGCGCGGCGAAGACAGGCAGTTCCTGCTGCGGCGGGCGCGGCCCGCTTTGCATCGGCCTGCCCTGTGCGGCGGGCGGAGGCGGCGGGACTGGCGCTGGCAGCGGCTGCCCGGCTGGCGCACTGGCGGCGGGCGCCGATTGCCCCGCAGTCGCGGCATGAT
>NZ_RZOJ01000027.1:0-31731 GCF_003998845.1 Mesorhizobium sp. M4A.F.Ca.ET.022.05.2.1
CGGTCGAAAAGCCCCAATAGTTGGTCTCGCCGGTCCAGGCGTTGCGGATGCCGATGCGGTCGAACACCGCCTGGAAGAGACTCCTGGCGCCATAGACGCGCACATTGCGCGGATCGAGGAAGTTGACGATGTAGACCGGCCTTGCCACCAGCGGCGCGAGTTTCTGCCTGGTCTCGGCGAAACAGGCCTCGGTCGCCGCGATCAGCGCCTCACTTTCGGCCTGCCTGCCGGTCAGCCTGGCGAGCTCGCGGGTCGCCTCGACGGCTAGCCGGTAGGGTTCTCCGGCCTCGGTGTAGAGGCCGATCGTCTTCACCGGCGCGACGCGCTCGAGCTGCGGCTTGATGCCGTCGAGATAGGGAATGGACAGGATGATGTCGGGCTTCAGCTGCTGGAGGAATTCGAGATTGGGCTCGAGCAAGGTGCCGACATCGGCGATCTCCGGCGGCAGCGGCGGC
The DNA here is from genome assembly GCF_003998845.1 of Mesorhizobium sp. M4A.F.Ca.ET.022.05.2.1. Taxonomy (NCBI): domain Bacteria; kingdom Pseudomonadati; phylum Pseudomonadota; class Alphaproteobacteria; order Hyphomicrobiales; family Phyllobacteriaceae; genus Mesorhizobium; species Mesorhizobium sp. M4A.F.Ca.ET.022.05.2.1. The sequence continues at coordinate 456 of NZ_RZOJ01000027.1, forward strand.
TCGACCACCCAGGTCTCCCAGACCTCGCGATCGGCGATGGCGACCGGCCTGACGCCAAGCATCAGCAGGGTCTCGGCCAACCCGTCGTCGAGGCAGACGATGCGCAGCGGCCGCGCCTCGGCGGAGGCGGCCATGGGCAGCAGGAACAGCCCGAGCGCGGCGCGCCGGGTGATGTTGCCGCGCTTGGTCGTTCGCCTGTCGTTCTCCGGCACGATCCTGGTTTCCATGGACTTCCCGAAATCGGCCTATGCCGCCGATGCCAAGCTGACTATGAAACATGACATCTCCAGTCAACATTTAAGATGACAAAGTCGATCAGGATTTTGCAGCGGCACGATCCAGCTTCCTGAAGACGAATGGAACCCAGGCGGGTTGCGATCCCGCCGCCACCCGTGGCATCTGTCGCCGTCCATCGGGAAAGAACGCCGGATCATGGCACGACCGCAGCATACCACCAGACGCGCTGCGAGCGCGGGTGTCAGCCTCAGTCGCGCGCTGTCGAAGCTTGGGCTGTGCTCGCGCAAGCAGGCCGAGGTACTGATCGCGGAGGGCCGCGTGCGGGTGGCAGGCAAGGTCGCGCGCGATCCATCGCTGCGCATCGATCTCGACCGCGACCGCATCGCGGTTGACGGCGAGCAGGTCGTTGCCGAGCGCAAGGTCTATCTGATGATCAACAAACCGCGCGGGCTGGTCACAACCCGCGACGATCCCGAAGGACGCGGCACGGTCTACGATTGCCTCGAGGGGCTCGACCTGCCCTTCGTGTCGCCCGTCGGGCGGCTGGACAAAGCCAGCGAAGGCCTGCTTTTGATGACCAATGACACGCGCTGGGCGAACGGACTGCTCGATCCGGCCTCGCATGTCGACAAGACCTATCACGTGCAGATCGGCACCGCGCCCGACGACGCCATGCTGGCACGGTTTCGCGACGGCGCGACGGTCGACGGCGAACTGCTGACGGCGCGCTCGATCGAGCTGCTGCGCAGCGGCGGCCGCACGGCCTGGCTGGAGGTCGTGCTCGACGAAGGCCGCAACCGCCAGATCCGCCGGCTACTTGCCGCCTTCGACGTCGAGGTGCTGAGGCTGATCAGGGTGGCGATCGGGCTCTTACAGCTCGGCGAACTCGCGAAGGGCAAGGCACGGCACCTGACGGTCGAGGAACTGACAATGCTTGAGGGCGACAGCGTCTAGCATTCCCCCTCGCCCGGATCGCCAACCGAATTGCGAAGGGCAATTCGGGGCATGCGACCTCCCCCCGAGGGGAGAGGAGATCAGAGGCGCGGGCGCTTCCTCCTCTTCTCCCCTCGGGGAGAAGGTGGCCGCTAAGCGGCCGGATGAGGGGGACACCCGATCGGCTACCTCTGATTCCACCTGCGGATGACAGGCTCGCTCAAATCGTGCTCATAGCCGAGAACGCTGAGACTCGCCGTGTCCAGCACGAAATGTTCGCCGCCTTCAGGCGGCAGTCCGATCCACCGCGCCGCGAGCACGCGCAGGAAATGCGCGCTCGAAAAGATCAGGACATTGCCAGCGACAACGCGGAGCCCGGCGATGATGGCATCGGCCCTGGCGCCGACATCGGCGGCCTGCTCGCCGCCGGGACAGCCGTCGCGAAACACGTTCCAGCCGGGGCGACCGGCGACAATCTCCTTCGTCGTCACGCCTTCATAGGCGCCGTAGTCCCATTCCTGGAGGTCCGGGTTCTTCACAGCACTTTCCCCGAAGCCGGCAAGTTGGCAGGTGTCGAAGGCACGCTGCGAAGGGCTCGACCACACCGCCTGGAAGGACAGGCCCTTGAGGCGATCGGTGAGGCCGCGGGCGGTCTCCTCACCCTTCGCCGTCAGCGGAATGTCGGTGCGACCGGTGTGCTTGCCCGAGGCGCTCCATTCGGTTTCGCCATGGCGGATCAGGTAGATCTCGGGAAATTTGCTGCTCATTGCCGGCCCCTCGGCGCTGGTGACAAGGCCGGACGACCAGCCCGCGCCAGCCTATGCGGCGACCGGCAAAAAGAACAGGCCGCGACCGGTTTTACCGGCCGCGGCCTCTCCATGCTTGGGAGGCGCCTGACGGGGTCAGGCTGGCTGGAGACCGCCCGACAGCGCCAAGTCGGCTTCTTCCGGCAACTGGCCAGCCATGGCGGCGGCGAATTGCGTCTGGTCGAGCTCGCCTTCCCAGCGCGCCACGACGATGGTGGCCACGGCGTTGCCGACGAAGTTGGTCAGCGCCCGGCATTCCGACATGAAGCGGTCGACACCGAGGATCAGCGCCATGCCGGCGACCGGCACCGAAGGCACGACCGAGAGCGTGGCGGCCAGCGTGATGAAGCCGGCGCCGGTGATGCCGGCGGCACCCTTGGAGCTCAGCATGGCCACCAGCAGCAGCAGGATCTGGTCGCCGAAGGTGAGCGGTGTGTCGGTGGCCTGAGCGATGAACAGCGCGGCCAGCGTCATGTAGATGTTGGTGCCGTCGAGGTTGAAGGAATAGCCGGTCGGGATGACCAGGCCGACCACCGACCGGTTGCAGCCAGCGCGCTCCATCTTGGCCATCAGGCCAGGCAGGGCGGCTTCCGAGGACGAGGTGCCGAGCACCAGCAGCAGCTCTTCCTTGATGTAGCGGATCAGCGCCAGGATCGAGAAGCCGTTGTACCATGCCACCGCGCCGAGCACGACCAGCACGAAGAGCAGCGACGTCAGGTAGAAGGTGCCGATCAGGAAGGCGAGGTTGGCGATCGCGCCGATGCCGTATTTGCCGACGGTGAAAGCCATGGCGCCGAAGGCGCCGATGGGGGCGGCCTTCATCAGGATGGCGACGAGGCGGAAGATCGGCGCGGTGAGCGCCTGCAGGAAGTCGACCACCGGACGACCGCGATCGCCGACCAGGGCCAGCGCGACGCCGAACAACACCGAGAAGAACAACACCTGCAGGATATCGCCCTGCGCGAAGGCGCCAGTGATGGTGTCGGGAATGATGTTCATCAGGAAGCCGACGATGGTCGTGTCATGCGCCTTCTCGGTGAAGGTCGACACCTTGCTGGCGTCGAGCGTCGCCGGATTGATGTGCATGCCGGCGCCGGGCTGGACGACATTGGAGACGACGAGGCCGACGACCAGCGCCAGCGTCGAGAAGAACAGGAAGTAGATCATCGCCTTGCCGGCGACCCGGCCGACCTTGTGCAGGTCGGAGACGCCGGCAATGCCGGTCGCCACGGTCAGGAAGATCACCGGCGCGATCACCATCTTGACCAGCTTGATGAAGGCGTCGCCGAGCGGCTTCAGCGACGCGCCGATGTCGGGATAGAAATGGCCGAGCAGAATGCCGGCGGCGATAGCCGCCAGGACTTGCACATAGAGATGCCGATAAAAGGGTATCTTGCCGCGCGGCTCGGCGGCAGCGAATGCTGTCTGCATGACGTCCTCCGTTGCGCCCCGATCGAAAGGCTCGACCTCCCGGGGCATTTGACCTCCAACAGCCTCGCGGCTGCCGATTCCGTCTTTGCAACCCGCGTGCCAGTTTCCGTCGGCGCGGACTTACTTTGATTTTGTTGGTTTTTTTCGAGCCGCTGGCCGCCCGGTCTGGCGGCGGCGTGCGGCCATCCGCATGGGTCGAATTGTGTTTTGTGCGAAATCATGCACAGATGGGCGATGCTGCAGCGCCCCGCAGCCGGCGCCATTGCCGGCCTTTCTCCAACGCCCGAGCAGCTCGGCAAAAGGGCGCGCCGAGCGTGGCTGCTGTTTGCCGGCGTGGCCCTCGCCATCATCGCCGCGGCGCTCTACGGCGCCGGCCTTTATGGCCGCGCGGTCGAGGTCGACGCGCTTGCCGCGCAGGGGCGCACCGACGCCAACCTGAAGGTAGCGCTGCTCCGCGCCGTGCTGGAAAACCCGCGCGCGCTGCCGCTGCTTCTGTCTGAGGACCAGCAGGTGCATGACGCGCTGACCGCGCGCACCAATGCCGCGATCGACGTGCTCAACCGCAAGCTCGAAGGGCTGGTGTCCGGCACCAAGGCGTCGGTGCTCTACGTCACCGGCACGGACGGCCTGGCGGTCGCGTCGAGCAACTGGCGCGAGCCGACCAGCTTCGTCGGCAACGACTACGGCTTCCGCGCCTATTTCTCCCGCGCCATGCAGACGGGAACCGCCGAGTATTTCGCGCTCGGCAATGTCAGCAAGCGCCCCGGCCTCTACATCTCGCGCCGTGTCGGCAGCGCCTCGGCACCGCTTGGCGTCGTTGTCGTCAAGATGGAGTTCGACCAGCTCGAGGCCGACTGGCACGAGGCCAACCGGCCGGCCTATGTCAGCGACGAGCATGGCGTCGTGCTGATCACCAGCGTGCCGTCCTGGCGCTTCATGACGACGGCGCCGCTTGCCGGCGCCTCCCTTGCCGAAATCCGGGACAGCCAGCAGTTCGGCGACGCGCCGCTGGTGCCGCTGCCGATCACGCGGAGGGAACCCTTGAGCGCCGACGTGTCCATAGTGCATGCGATCACGCCGGGCGGCAGCGATGGCGAATATCTCAGGCTGTCGACGCCGGTCGCCTCGACGCCGTGGCGGCTCGACTATCTCGTTCCGGCCGAGGCGCCGATCGCCGCCGCCCAGCGCGAGATGCGGCTCCTGGCGCTCGGCGTCATCGGGCCGCTCATCGGCCTTGCCGCCTATCTGTTATGGCGCCGGCAATCCGCGCAGATGCGGATCGCCGCCGAACAGGCGACGCGCGCCGAGCTCGAACGTCGTGTCGTCGAGCGCACCGAGGATCTGAGCCGCGCCCGCGATCGCCTGCAGGCCGAGATCACCGACCATCGCAGCACAGAGGCCAAGCTGCAGGTGGTGCAGCAGGAGCTGGTGCAAGCCAATCGACTGGCCATCCTCGGTCAGGTCGCCGCCGGTGTCGCTCATGAGATCAACCAGCCGGTGGCGACCATCCGCGCCTATGCCGACAATGCGCGCGTCTTCCTCGACCGCCAGCAGACGGCGCCGGCCGAGGAGAACCTCGATGCCATCGCGGCGCTGACCGAGCGTATCGGCACCATCACCGACGAGTTGAAAACCTTCGCCCGCAAGGGCCGCACGGCGGCCGAGCCGGTCGAGTTGCGCGGCGTCATCGAGGGCGCGGTGGTGCTGCTCAGAAGCCGTTTCGCCGGCCGGCTCGACGCGCTCGATATCGCGCTGCCGCCGCCCGCACTCAAGGTCATGGGCAATCGGGTGCGGCTGGAACAGGTGCTGATCAATTTGTTCCAGAACGCGCTGGAGGCGCTGGACGGTCGCGACGGCGCCAGGGTCGAGGTTTTGGTCGAGGAAAAAGACGACGGCGTCGTGCTCAATGTCTCGGACAACGGGCCGGGCATTCCGCCGGCGATCCTGAAATCGCTGTTCACGCCCTTCAACACCTCGAAGGAGAAAGGGCTGGGGCTAGGTCTCGTCATCTCCAAGGACATCGTCGCCGACTATGGCGGACGCATCGAGGTCGCGAGCGGCGCCGAGGGCACGCGTTTCACCATCCATCTTGCGAAAGCGGCGTAGCATGGCGACCAACGACCCCGCCCCGGTCATCCTGATCGACGACGACGCCGATCTCCTGAAGGCGACAAGGCAGACGCTGGAGCTCGCCGGCTTCGCGGTGTCGGCCTTTTCGATGGCGCGAGAGGCTCTGGCCGGGCTCGACGCCGGTTTCGCCGGCGTGGTGGTGTCCGACATCCGCATGCCCGAGATCGACGGACTGCAGCTTTTCGACCACATCGTGGAGGTAGACCCGGACATCCCTGTCATCCTCGTCACCGGCCATGGCGACATCGCGATGGCCGTGAAGGCGATCAAGGACGGCGCATACGACTTCATCACCAAGCCCTTCGCGGCCGACCGGCTTGCACAAAGTGTCTGGCGGGCGGCCGAAAAGCGCCGCCTGGTGATGGAGAACCGGGCCTTGCGCGAGGCGGCCGAGCAGGCGCAGGACAGCCTGCCGCTGATCGGCCAGACGCCGGCGATGGAGCGGCTGCGCCGCACGCTGAGACAGATCGCCGATACCGATGTCGACGTTCTGGTGACCGGCGAGACGGGCTCCGGCAAGGAAGTGGTGGCGAGCCTGCTGCACCGCTGGAGCCGCCGCGCCCAGGGCAATTTCGTGGCGCTGAACTGCGGCACGCTGCCGGAGACGGTGATCGAGAGCGAATTGTTCGGCCACGAGGCAGGCGCCTTCACCGGCGCACAGAAGAAGAGGATTGGCCGCATCGAGCATTCAAGCGGCGGCACGCTGTTCCTCGACGAGATCGAGAGCATGCCGCCCTCGACCCAGGTGCAGATGCTGCGGGTGCTGGAAATGCGCGAGGTGACGCCGCTCGGCACCAATGAGGTGCGGCCCGTCGACCTGCGCGTCGTCGCCGCCGCCAAGGTCGATCTTGGCGATCCCGGCCAGCGAGGTGCCTTCCGCGAGGACCTTTACTACCGGCTGAACGTGGTGACGCTGTCGATCCCGCCGCTGCGCGAGCGCCGCGACGACGTGGCCCTGCTGTTCGGCTATTTCGCCGAGCGTGCGGCCGCCCGCTTCCGACGCTCGATGCCGGCCGTGCCGGCGGCGGTTACCCGCCATCTGAGAGAACATGACTGGCCCGGCAATGTACGGGAGCTCGCCCATTTCGCCGAGCGTTTCGTGCTCGGGCTTGAGGACAGCGCCGGCGCGCAACAGCCTGCCCCGGCCGAATCGGATGCTGCCATGCCGCTGCCCGAACGGCTCGACCGCTACGAGGCCGAGATCATCCGCGAGACACTTGGCCGCAATGACGGCGATGTCCGGCGCACCATCGAGGCGCTGGGGATTCCGCGCAAGACCTTCTACGACAAGTTGCAGCGGCACGGCATCGTGCGCAGCGATTTTTCCAGATAATTCAATCGGGTGGAACGGAAAGCAGGGCGCGGCCGTTTGAAAGGCGCCGCGAACCGTGGCACGTCGGCACCAGATAGTCCCGAAGATCGCGGCGGAGTCCCCTGGCGAGGTGCGTTCGGGTTGCACTTGGCCGATGTTGATGGTTTGTTGCCGGGCAGCGGAGATTAAGTGATGCGAGAACCCGTCGGTCAAGACGAATATGGGTCGACCAGTCCCTTCGATCCGGACGAACTGTCGAATTTGAACGCGATCGGCCCGGCCATGGGGAGTGGCAACGACTTCGAGAAATACGCCGTCGCGGTGATCATCGTGTTCGGCGCGCTGATCATCGGCGGACTGATGGCCGCCTCGATGACCTTCGGCCACCGCAACGGCTTCCTGTTCGCGCTTGGCGGGGCAACATCCGCCTGGATATCGGGCAATGCGCTGCTGCTCGACCGGCCCCGCCTCTATGCCCTGTTCGTCGGCATCGCCGCCGTCATGCTGCTGGCCTCCACGTTGACATTGGTCGTCTGACCGGGCCTATCAACCAGGGCCTGGTAGCCAAGCGCCTCGCCGGCCGCGGCGCGGCTGTCGATGGCGCCGTTGTAGCGGGGCCGCCTGGCCCCAGCCACCATCAGGGCTTAGCAGCAATCAGAACATAACCCCGCGTGCGGTTAGCATTGTCCGAGTCTTGCGTGTTCATTGCGTTAAATAGGTCGGCTGTCGTCACCCAGACGGGGGGATATTTGTACCGAGCAACGTCGAGGATGAGGAAACGGTCGGTCTCGGCATCATAAGCGGCCAAGGGTGAGATGTGGCCGCCTTTTTCCTGACCCATGGCTTTGCGCAAGTAATTGACGATGACAAAGTGCCTTTTGGTCGCGAGATAGCCTCGGACCTCCTTGCGGAAGGTGTCCATGCTGCTGTCGGCAGCATGTCGCACCTCAACCTGCACGGGCTGCAACGCAAGAAGGCCACCCAATTCATCTAAAGTCATGCCCTGCTTTTTGATTGTCTCAGCCGGAATGACCTGCTCGCTGCGGGCATCCAGAAGATTGTCCTGAGTGAAGGTGCTGTAGGGGTCATACTCGGGCACCGGTGGGGCTGGAACGCCAATGGCATTCAGAACCATGACACTGCTGGCCACCCCACAAAAAGCTTGGTTCTTCTGGGTGACGAAATTTATGGCCAGCGTAAAATAGGCTTCGCGGGCATCGGCCTCGATCAAGAGCGCTTCACCGGCATCGGAAGCCGCCCCGATGAGATTTGCCGGCAGCGGCAGCGTCTCGGCTCTGGCCTCCATCGAGGCCAATAACGTGGCAAGCAATGCGAGTCGAATGACATGCTTCATGAACATCGTCGCGCTCCTCGGCTGATCACCCTTCGGCCTGACAAACTTGCTCCCAAGTCTCGCAGCTGTCCAGACGAGCTTCGGCGCCATGAGAGCCATCTGTGACCCCTGATGTCAGCGAACGGCGAAGACGGCGGCCGATGGCGTGAAGGCGAAGGTGAGCGAAAGGCTGACGGCGATCAGCGTCCGGCGGTGAGATGCATGGCGGGGACACCGGGGCGTGGGGGACGCCTAGGAAAGACCCTTGGAGCGCGATAGTCCAATAACAATTGAATAATCGAAACGGCCCGCTTACCCCGCCTCCGCTGCGGTCTTTGTCCGAAGGATAGGAAATGGCCGAGGTCAGCGCTGCCCCTCATCGCCCTGCCGGGCACTTCTCCCCGTATAGTGACGGGGAGAAGGGGCGCTCTCGTCGGTGGCTTCGCCAATCGCCAAGCTGGCAGAGCAGACGCCGAGGTCGCGGCCAGCGCTCTTCTCCCCTTTCACGGGAAGAAGGTGCCGGCAGGCGGATGAGGGGCAGCGCCGACAGTGACGATTATCGAAAAATTGCCTTGAGCAATCGCCGACTTGGCCTCAAACAATCCCACCACCGCCGCCGGCGACAGCCGGCCGTTCGGCCGCGACCTTCGCCCGGTAGCCGGCGGCCCGATAGGCGGCGACCGGATCGACGGCGCCACCGGTCCTCAGCCGCGCCATGGCGAGGATCGGCTCGACGTCGATGCGGTAGGCGGCTTTCAGCGTCTGCGTCGCCATCAGCGCGTCGTTCTCTTCCTGAAAACCCTGCAGCGCCTTGCGGTCGACCAGCAGCGCCTGCGCATAGGCGCGCTGCACCTCGACCGCCGACAGCATCAGGCTTTCGATCGGGTCGGTGACGTTGTGGCTCTGGTCCAGCATGTGCGCGGGATTGAACCCCTCTGCTCCGGACAGCTCGGCGTCGACCAGCTCGTTGAAGACCAGGAACAGCCGGTAGGGGTCGATCGAGCCGGCATCGAGGTCGTCGTCGCCATATTTGGAATCGTTGAAGTGGAAGCCGCCGAGCTTTTTGAACTGGATCAGCCGCGATACGATCATCTCGATGTTGACGTTCGGCGCATGGTGGCCGAGGTCGACCAGGCAGTAAGCCTTGTCGCCGAGTTCTTTCGCGATGAGGTAGTTGGTGCCCCAGTCCTGCACGACCGTCGAATAGAAGGCCGGCTCGTACATCTTGTGCTCGGTGAACAGTCGCCAGTCGTCCGGCAGTCCGGCGTATATCTCCTTCATGGCATCGAGATAGTGCTCGAAGGCTCTGGCGAAATTGACCTGGCCGGGGAAGTTCGAACCATCGCCGATCCACACCGTCAGCGCCTTCGAGCCAAGCGTCTTGCCGATCTCGATGCATTCGAGATTGTGCTCGACCGCCTGGCGGCGCGTGCCGGCATCGGCATGCGACAGCGAGCCGAATTTGTAGGAAAGCTCCTGGTCCTTGGCGTCGGAGAAGGTGTTCGAATTCATGGCGTCGAAGCCGAGGCCGAAGCGCGACGCGGCCTGCTTCAGCCGCTTCGGGTCAGCCTTGTCCCAGGGGATGTGCAGCGAGACGGTCGGCGTCGCCTGGGTCAGCTGGCTGATGACTGCGCAGTCCTCGATCTTGTCGAAGATGTCGCGCGGCTCACCAGCACCGGGGAAACGGGCAAAGCGGGTGCCGCCGGTGCCGACGCCCCAGGATGGGATCGCCACGGCGAATTTCTCCACCTTGTCGCGGATAGCGTCAATGGCGATGCCGCGCCGGTCGAGGCGTTCGCCGAGCGAGTCGTAATCGCGTTCGAGGTCGCTCTTGCGCGCAGCGTTTTGGCTGGCGACGAGGTCGGCTGAGATAATGGTTTCGGACAACTGCTATTCCTCCCAAGACTACGTTCGGCTGGCGCTGCCCCACATCCGCCTGCCGGCACCTTCTCCCCGGAACGGGGAGAAGGAAGTTGCCTAGCGCGTAAAGCTTTGCGCGTTGCCCGCGTCGACATTGATGATGTTGCCGGTCGACTTGGCCGACATGTCGGAGGCGAAGAAGTAGATCGCCTCGGCGATGTCCTCCGGGAAGACCGAGCGCTTCAGCATCGAGCGCGAGCGGTAGTGCTCCTCGAGATCGTCGGTCGACATCTTGTAGGCAGCGGCGCGCTGTTCCTTCCATTCGCCGCTCCAGATCTTGGAGCCGCGCAGCACGGCGTCCGGATTGACGACGTTGACCCTGATCTGCGCCTCCGCGCCCTCAAGGGCGAGGCAGCGCGCGAGATGGATCTCGGCCGCCTTGGCCGTGCAATAGGCGGCGGCGTTGGGCGAAGCGGCAAGCCCGTTCTTGGAGGCGACGAAGACGACGTTGCCGCCGATCTTCTGGGCACGGAACACCCGGAACGCCTCGCGCGAGACGAGGAAATAGCCGGTGGACAATATGTCCATGTTCTTGTTCCACAGCGCCAGCGTCGTCTCCTCGATCGGCGCCGAGGAGGCAAGGCCGGCATTCGAGACAAGGATGTCGACGCCACCGAACTCGACCGCCGTTTCGGCGAAGCCCGCGACGACCTGGTCCTCCGAGGTGACGTTGATCACCACCGGCCGGACGAAATCCTTGCCATAGGCTTTCGACAGTTCGTCATTGGCGCTGGCGAGCGCCGCCTCGTCGATGTCGGCCAGCACCACGCAGGCGCCTTCGCGCAGCAGCCGGTTGGCGGTGGCGCGGCCGATGCCGCCGGCGCCGCCTGTAACCAGCGCGATCTGGCCGGCCAGCGCCTTCGGCTTCGGCAGACGCTGCAGCTTGGCTTCCTCGAGCAGCCAGTATTCGATGTCGAAGGCCTCCTGCGCCGGCAGGCCGACATAGGACGAGACGGTCGAGGCGCCGCGCATGACGTTGATGGCGTTCACATAGAATTCGCCCGAGATGCGCGCGGTCGCCTTGTCGCCGGCGAAGGTGAACATGCCGACGCCCGGCATCAGATAGACCACGGCATTGGGATCGCGAATGGCGGGCGAGTCCGCATGCTTGCAGCTGTCATAGTAGGCCTGGTAGCCGACGCGATATTCGGCGATGTCGTCGGCGAGACGCGCAATGACGGCGTCGACGTCAGGTTTCGCCGGGTCGAATTCAATGACCAGCGGGCGGATCTTGGTGCGCAGGAAATGGTCGGGGCATGAGGTGCCCAGTGCTGCCAGCGGCCGCAGATCCCCCGAATTGACGAACTCGAGCACGGCGGGCTGGTCGTCGAAATGGCCGAGCTTGTGGCTCTTCTCCGAGATCAGGCCGCGGATCCTCGGCATCAGCTTCGCGGCAATCGCGCGCCGCGCAGGCGCATCGAGCGACTTCACCACTTCGCCGCCGAAGATAGCCACGCCCTCGGACCGACGCTCGAACCACTCGATCGCCTGGTTGATGACCGAGATCGTCGTCTCGTAGCATTCCTTCGGCGTGTCGCCCCAGCTGAACAGGCCGTGGCTTTCGAGGATGACGCCCTTCGCCTCGGGGTTCTCCAGGCAGAATTTCTCCAGCCACAGGCCGAGCTCGAAGCCCGGCCGCTTCCAGGGCAGCCAGCCGATGGCATCGCCAAAGATCTCCTTCGTCAGCGTCTTGGAATCCTTCGCCGCGGCAATGGCGATGATGGCGTCGGGATGCATGTGGTCGACGCAAGGCTTCGGCACGAACGCATGCAGCGGCGTGTCGATCGAGGCCACGCGCGGATTGAGGTTGAAGGTGCAGTGCGGCAGGCAGCCGACCATCTCGTCCTCATGCGCGAGGCCGCGATAGAGACCTTTCAGCGCACGCAATTTGTCCATGTAGAGCGTGGCAAAGCCGTCGAGCGTGATCGAGGCGCTGTCGCCGCCCGAGCCCTTGACCCACAGAACCTCGACGTCCTCGCCGGTCAGCGGGTCCTTCTGCCAGACCTTGGACGAGGTGTTGCCGCCGCCATAGTTGGTGACGCGCTTGTCGGAGCCGAGCGTGTTGGAGCGATAGACCAGCAACTCCGGGTCGCTCAATCCTTTGGCCTTCGCATCATCCCACAGATTGGCGAGGCGCGAGCCGGAGCGCTTGTCGAGCATAGGTATCCTCCCTTGGGTCGCAAAAAGGTGCGGTCCTTTTCGCGGGGAATTTCTACGCAAGACGTCCTCTTGTCAATCACAAACGATCAATATCGATCATATTGCACTGCACAATGAAATTATATGATCGGAAATGATTGACACTGCTCGTTTTGAGTGCCTAGATGCTCAGGCAGGGAGGAACCATGCACGAAAAAGAGCGCCACAGGATCATTCTGTCCGCCGTCCAGGAAAAGCCTGTGGTGACGGTGCAGGAGATGGTCGACCTGACGGACTCCTCCGAGGCGACGATCCGGCGCGATATCGCGGCGCTGCATGTGCAGAAGCGCCTGCGCCGGGTGCGCGGCGGTGCCGAGGCGATCTCGCCGCCGCAGTTCATCGGCCTCGCCGGCCGCCCCTTCTCGGTCAACGAGACGCTGAACGCCGCACAGAAGCGCGCGATCGCCCGGGAAGCGGTGAACCTGTGCAAGGACGGCGAACCGATCATCATCAATGGCGGCACCACCACTTTCCAGATGGTGCATTTCCTGACCGGCCGCCGCATGCCGATCTTCACCAATTCCTTCCCGATCGCCGAGCATCTGCTCAAGCATTCCAAGAACACGGTGATGCTGTCCGGCGGCACCATCTACCGCGAGCAGAACATCATCCTCTCGCCCTTCGACAATGACGTGACGCGCAATTTCTACGCGCGCCGCATGTTCATGGGCGCGCAAGGGCTGGGACCGCTCGGCCTGATGGAAGGCGACCCGCTCTTGATCCAGGCCGAGCAGAAGCTGATCGACCAGGCCGACGAGCTGGTGGTGCTGGTCGATTCCTCGAAATTCCGCATGCGCTCCAGCCTGATCCTGTGCGGGCTGACGCGCATCGCCACCGTGATCACCGACGACGGCATCGAGGACCGCGAAGCCAAGATGCTCGAAACCGCCGGGGTAACGCTGATCGTCGCCCGCAAGGCGGCACAGGAAGAATCTTCACTGCAGGCCTGAGCGGCCCGCAGCGGCGATGGAAATGCAACGCTCAAGGGAGGATATTCGATGAGCTTTTTGAAGAAACTGCTGGTTACGGCGGCCTTTTCCGCCGCCTTGTTCGTGAATGCCGCCTATGCAGAGAACGTCAAGATCGCGCTGGTGGTGAAATCACTCGGCAACGGCTTCTTCGACGCCGCCAACAAGGGCGCCGAGGAAGCGGCCAAGGAACTGGGCGATGTCGAGGTGATCTACACGGGCCCGACCAAGGCGACCGCCGAGGCGCAGATCGAGGTGATCAACTCGCTGATCGCGCAGAAGGTCAATGCGATCGCCGTTTCGGCCAATGACGCCGACGCGCTGGTGCCGGTGCTGAAGAAGGCGATGGATCGCGGCATCACCGTGATCTCGTGGGACTCCGGCGTTGCCAAGGAAGGCCGCCAACTGCACCTCAACCCGTCGGACACCGGCCTGATCGGCGAGACCATCATCAAGCTCGCCGCCGACTACCTGCCGGAAGGCGGCGACGTCGCCATCCTCTCCGCATCGTCGACCGCGACCAATCAGAATGCCTGGATCGAGGCGGCGAAGAAGGTGCTGCCGGAGAAGTTCCCGAAGATCAAGCTCGTCGCCACCGTCTATGGCGATGACGACTCGGCCAAGAGCACGGACGAAGCCAAGGGCCTGCTGAAGTCCTATCCGAACCTCAAGGCAATCATCGCGCCGACCACCGTCGGCGTGGTCGCCGCCGCCCAGGTCGTCACCGACGCGAACCTGATCGGCAAGGTCAACGTCACCGGTCTGGCGCTGCCGTCCGAGTTCAAGAAGTTCATCGACAACGGCGCCAGCCAGGCGGTCGCGCTGTGGAACCCGATCGACCTCGGCTACTCGGCCATCTACCTCGCCCATGACCTGGCAGTGAAGAAGGAAGAGGCCAAGCCCGGCGCAACGCTGTCGATCGGCCGCGTCGGCAAGGTGACGCTCGACGACACCAACTCGGCTGCGATGGCTCCGCCCTTCCAGTTCGACAAGACCAACATCGAGAAGTTCTCCAAGATCTACTGATCCTGGTCGACTTCAAGCTCGTGCGGCGGGACAATTGTCCCGCCGCATCTTCAAACGGACCTTCTCTCAGGGCCTGATACGGATATGGATACGACAGCCCAGCACAAAGTGGAGACGGAACGGCCGCTTTCGGGCCCGGCCCAGCCTGCCGCCCCGCGCCTGACGCTCTCCGGCATTTCGAAGAGTTTCCCCGGTGTCCGCGCGCTGCACAATGTCAGCCTGTCGCTCTATCCGGGCCAGGTGACGGCGCTGATCGGCGAGAACGGCGCCGGCAAGTCGACGCTGGTCAAGATCATGACCGGCATTTACCAGCCCGACGCCGGCGAAATCAGCATCGACGGCGAGGCGACGACGCTGCATAGCGCCCATGCCGCCTTCGGCCACGGCATCACCGCCATCCATCAGGAAACGGTGCTGTTCGACGACCTTTCGGTCGCCGAAAACATCTTTCTCGGCCACGCGCCGCGCACCCGCTTCGGCACCATCGACTGGCGCACCATGCGCAAGAATGCGCGCGAGGTGCTGGAGACCATGCGCGCCGGCCATATCGACGCCGACGCGCGGCTGAGGGACCTCGGCATCGCCAACAAGCACTTGGTCGCCGTGGCGCGCGCCATGTCGATCGATGCGCGCATCGTCATCATGGACGAGCCGACCGCCGCGCTCTCGATGAAGGAGATCGAGGAGCTTTTCCTGCTGATCGAATTCCTGAAGAGCGAAGGCAAGGCGGTGCTGTTCATCAGCCACAAGTTCGATGAGATCTACCGCATCGCCGACCGCTACACGGTCTTCCGCGACGGCGAGATGGTCGGCGAGGGCTTGCTCAAGGATGCCGGCCAGAACGAAATCGTGCGCATGATGGTCGGTCGCAACGTCGACCACATCTTCCCGCAGCGCGAGCCGAAGATCGGCGCGCCGGTGCTTTCCGTATCCGGCCTGTCACACCCGACCGAGTTCGACGATATCGGTTTCGAGCTGCGCAAGGGCGAGATCCTCGGCTTCTACGGCCTGGTCGGCGCCGGGCGCAGCGAAGTGATGCAGGCGATTTCGGGCATCACCCGCACCAGCCGGGGCACGATCACGCTGGACGGCAAGCCGATCGCGCCGAAATCGGCCGCCGACTCCATCGAGGCCGGCATCGTCTACGTGCCGGAGGAGCGCGGCAAGCAGGGCGTGGTGATCGGGATGCCGATCTTCCAGAACGTTTCGCTGCCCTCGCTCATGCGCACTTCGAAATCCGGCGTGCTCAGGCTGGCGGAAGAGTTCGCGCTCGCCCGCTCCTACACCGAACGGCTGGATCTCAGAGCCTCATCGCTCAGCCAGGATGTCGGCACGCTCTCCGGTGGCAACCAGCAGAAGGTGGTCATCGCCAAATGGCTGGCGACGGCGCCCAAGGTGATCATCCTCGACGAGCCGACCAAGGGCATCGACATCGGCTCCAAGGCCGCCGTGCACGGCTTCATGGCCGAGCTCGTCGCGCAAGGCCTGTCGGTGATCATGGTCTCCTCCGAACTGCCGGAGATCCTCGGCATGTCCGACCGTGTCGTCGTCATGCGCGAAGGCCGCATCGCGGCCGTCCACGCCAACAAGGGGCTCGATGCCGAGACGCTGGTAAGAACCGCAGCGGGGATCGCGGCATGAAGAATTTGCGCAAATACCGCGAGATCTGGCTGCTTGCGGCAATCGCGGTGCTGATCGGCCTGATCTCGACCCGCTTCCCGGGTTTTGCCGACCCGGCCAATCTGCGCCAGGTGTTCAACGACACCTCGATCCTGATGATCCTGGCGCTCGGCCAGATGGTGGTGATCCTGACGCGCTCGATCGACCTATCGATGGCGTCCAACCTCTGCTTCACCGGTATGGTGGTGGCGATGCTCAACGCCGCGCATCCGGCGATCCCGATCCCGGCACTGATCGTCATCGCGCTTCTTGTCGGACTGGTGCTCGGCGCCATCAACGGCTTGCTGGTGTGGCGGCTGAACATTCCCTCGATCGTGGTGACATTGGGCACGCTCACCATCTATCGCGGTGCGACCTTCGTCGTTTCCGGCGGCGCCTGGGTCAATGCCGACCAGATGAGCGCGGACTTCATCAACTTCCAGCGCGCCGCCTTCCTCGGCCTGCCGGTGCTTTCGTGGATCGCATTGCTGGTCATCGCGCTGTTCTTCGTGGTGATGACGCGCACCGCGATCGGCCGCTCGATCTACGCCATCGGCGTCAACCCGACCGCATCGGTCTATGCCGGCATCGACGTCGGCCGCACTAAATTCATCGTCTTCTGCATTTCCGGCATGATCGGCGGGCTTGCCGGCTATCTGTGGATCTCGCGCTATGTGATCGCCTCGGTCGAGGTCGCCAACGGCTATGAGCTCAACATCATCGCCGCCTGCGTCATCGGTGGCATCTCGATCGCCGGCGGCATCGGCTCGGTCGGCGGCGCGGTGCTCGGCGCGCTGTTCCTCGGCATCATCTCAAACGCGCTGCCGGTCATCAACATCTCGCCCTTCTGGCAGATGGCGATCTCGGGCAGCGCCATCATCCTGGCCGTGGTGCTGAATGCTCGCGGTGAGCGCCGGCAGGGCCGCATCATCCTCAGAAAGGCGGAAGCGGCATGACCGACGCCCCTCACCCGCGCCACATCCCGGACCGGCTTGACAAGCCGCTCTCGTCCGCGATCTTCTCCTGGGAAGCACTGCTCGTCGTCATCGCGGTTCTCATCTTCGCGGTCAACAGCTTCGCTTCGCCCTATTTCCTCGACCCGTGGTCGCTGTCGGACCTGACCTTCAACTTCACCGAAAAGGCGCTGATCGCGCTCGCCATGGCGCTGCTGATCATCTCTGGCGAGATCGACCTCTCGGTCGCGGCGATCGTGGCGCTTGCCTCGACCATGATGGGCATGGCGGTGCAGGCCGGCGCCGGAACGCCGGTGCTGGTGGCGATCGGCATCGTTGTGGGACTTGGCTGCGGCGCCTTCAACGGGCTGCTGGTCACGCGCCTCGGCCTGCCGTCCATCGTCGTCACCATCGGCACGATGAGCCTGTTTCGCGGCATCGCCTTCATCATCCTCGGCGACCAGGCCTACAAGGGCTATCCCGAAAGCTTCGCCTTCTTCGGCCAAGGCTATGTCTGGTGGGTTTTCTCGTTCGAGCTGGCGCTGTTCCTCGTCGCCGCGCTCATCTACTGGTTCGTGCTGCATCGCACGAGCTTCGGCCGGCGTGTCTTCGCCATCGGCAACAATCCGGTCGCCTGCCAGTTCTCCGGCGTGCGCGTCGACCGCATCAAGTTCATGCTGTTCTGCCTGACCGGGCTGATGTCCGGCATCGCCTCGGTGCTGATCACCTCGCGGCTCGGCTCGACAAGGCCCTCGATCGCGCAAGGCTATGAGCTCGAAGCGATCACCATGGTGGTGCTGGGCGGCGTCTCGATCCTCGGCGGTGCCGGCAGCATCCTGGGCGTCGTGCTTGCCGCCTTCATAATGGGGCTGGTGACTTTCGGGCTCGGGCTGCTCAACGTCCCGGGCATCGTCATGTCGATCTTCATCGGCCTCTTGCTGATCATCGTGATTGCGCTGCCCATCGTCTGGCGGCGCCTGCGCGAGGGACGCTTCGCCTGATGGAAAAATACGCCTTCAAGATGAAGCTCAATCCTGGCATGAAGGCCGAGTACAAGCGCCGCCATGACGAGATCTGGCCGTCGCTGGTGGCGCTGCTGAAGCAGGCCGGAATCTCCGACTACTCAATCCATCTCGACGAGGAGACCAACATCCTGTTCGGCGTGCTGTGGCGCCGTGACGACCACGGCATGGCCGATCTGCCGAAGCATCCGGTGATGCAGCGCTGGTGGGCGCACATGGCCGATGTGATGGAAACCGGGGCCGACAACGAGCCGGTGGCGGTGCCGCTGGAAACTGTGTTCCATATGGCATGATCCGCCACGTCGCCGTCGTCGATATCGGCAAGACCAACGCCAAGGTGGCGCTGGTCGATCTCACGACCCTGCGCGAGACGGCGCTGCGCCGCAGCGCCAACGCGCCCCTCACTGACGGCCCCTACCCGCATCACGACATCGAGTGGCTGTGGACGTTCATCCTCGATAGCCTCGCCGAACTCCACCGCGAGCAGCGCATCGACGCCATCTCGATCACCACCCATGGCGCGACGGCGGTGCTGGTCGACGCCGACGGAGGCCTGGCGCTGCCGGTGCTCGACTATGAATTTTCGGGACCAGACGACTTCGCCGAGGACTATGACCTCATCCGTCCGCCCTTTGTCGAGACAGGCACGCCGCGCCTGCCGGCCGGCCTGAACATCGGCGCGCAGCTCCTTTGGCAGCAGAGGCGTTTTCCAGCAGAATTTTCCAAGGCGGCCGCGATCCTGATGTACCCGCAATACTGGGCGCAGCGGCTGACTGGCGTGACTGCCAATGAGGTGACATCACTCGGCTGCCACACCGACCTCTGGAACCCGTGGAAGTCCGACTACTCGACGCTGGTGGACAAGATGGGCTGGCGCCGGCTGATGGCGCCGGTGCGGCCGGCGAAGGACCGGCTCGGCCCGATCCTGCCCGCACTCGCTCAGCAGACCGGGCTCGACCCGCAAACGCCGGTGTACTGCGGGCTGCACGATTCCAATGCCTCGCTGCTGCCGCATCTCTTGTCCGACCGGCCGCCCTTCTCTGTTGTCTCGACCGGCACCTGGGTGGTTTCGATGGCGGTCGGCGGCGGCAAGGTCGAGCTCGATCCGGCCCGAGACACGCTGGTCAACGTCAACGCGCTCGGCGATCCCGTGCCTTCGGCTCGCTTCATGGGCGGGCGCGAGTTCTCGCTGCTGACCGACGGTCAGCCGCAGGACTGGAGCGAGGACGACGTCGCCGCAGTGCTGGCGCGCAAGGCACTGCTTCTGCCCTCGACCCAGCAGGGATCGGGGCCGTTTCCGCACCGCCAGCCGCAATGGCTCAATGCCGACGGAACGAGTGGCGGCGAGCGCTTCGTCGCCATCTCTTTCTATCTGGCGCTTATGACCGCGACCTGCCTCGAGCTGATCGGCGGCGACGGACCGACAACCGTGGAAGGACCCTTTGCCCGCAACCGCCTCTTTACCGGCATGCTGGTTGCGGCGACCGCGCGCACCGTCATCGCCTCCGAGGCCGCCACCGGCACCAGCATCGGCGCAGCACTTCTGGCATCCAAAGAGACGCCCGCGCACAGCAAGCTCGAGACAATAGAACCGCAAGCTGATCCCATCTGGGCGGCCTATGTCACCGGGTGGCGTGGGGCGGTCGAAGCGCGGGACTGATCAGGTCACGAATAGTAGGAATAAGTACGAAGAATACAAAATCGCCATATTAATGGCGTAAAAAGCATACCGGATCGGAAAATACACTATGCCATACTTAATGGACAAATACGATTCACATTCCGAACCTCCATCCCCATAGCCAATACCCATTCCAACATAATTTCCACAATTGTTGGCTTTTTCAAAAACGCAAGCAGACGACCCTGATAAAAATGCCATTGCAGCAAACAAGATGGAATTAACCCTGCCAACGTCCCCAAGTATTCTCATCTAGGCATCCAACTGGATTCAAAATTTCTGGGTTGAGGTTACGTTCCGCTCCGATCGCAAGTCAATTTAGCTATAGAATCCGCTTGCCGAAGGCCGACATGACGAAGCTGACGGCATCGGTGGCGATCCTGGGTTCGAGATCGGCGGTGAAGCCAGAGACGCTCATCGACAAGAGCCCGCCCGAGAGTGCCACCGCCTCCATCGCCTGATGCGTTTCGCGCACCGTGAGCCCGCCCGAGCCTGCCGCCCAGCCGGCGAATTCGGTGACCTCGGGCGCATAGGCGACGTGGAACCCTTGGGTGCCGGAGGAGGCGATGTGGATCGCCTCCCGCATCACTTCCCCCATGCCCATGGCGTCGATGTCGGTCATGGTGAAGGCGGAGACGCGCGAATCCGTCAGCACCCGCGCCTCGGCCGGATCGGCATGGCGCAAGCCGACGATGACGATGTTTTCCGGCGAAAGCTGCGGCTGCAAAGCGCCCGGCTTGTGATCCAAACCCAACATGCGGGCGAGCACCGAAGCCTCCGGCAGGTCGATGCCTTCGATCTCCTCCGGCATCAGCGCGGCGATGGAATCGATCCAGATCAGGCCAAATGAGTGTGTCGCCCGCGCGGTCGCGGCAAGTGCCGTGTGGGCAATGCGGCGGTCGGCGCCGGCGGTCAGCCGGATCAGGCCCGAAGGCGGCCGTTCCGCGTCGGCCAGTTCGACGACATCGAAGTTCATCGCCTCAAGCCGCGCCCCGGTTGCCTCACGGGCGAGGATGCCCGCCACCGACGGCTCGGCCGAGATCGACACCATCTTGCGGCCGGAATAGTCCTCGACGTCGTGCATCGGGGCCTTCTCGACATATTCGGAGGTCATGGCGAGAAGCATGGCGCCATAGCTCATGCGGAAGGCGACGCGGCCACCGACGACGGGAGGTGGATCGGCGTCCTGGACGTCGAGCAAAAGATGATCGCTGGAGGCGCCGAGCACGCGCACGCCCTTGGCGATCGGCATCAGGCCTTCGACCTGCACGTCCTCGCGGCCGATATTGGCGATGGCGCGCAGCCTGTCGCCCTCGTCGGGAAAGACCGGCTGGTTGCCGAACGCGTCGTAGCCGGACTGGCCGATCGGCCGCGATGGCTTCTTCTTGACCTCGATGATGTCGGCGGTAAGCCGGCAGGCATCGAGCTCCAGCGCTTCCCAGGGCGGATCGCGAAAAGTTTCCAGCCCGCCCTGCAGGATCGCCTCGCCGACCCTCAGATTGTTGATGCCGGCGGGCAGCCGGCCTTCGAGCAACAGCGGCAGCGAGGACGAGGCGCCGCCCGATATCCAATCGAGGCTTTTGCCCGACAGACGCTCGATCTTGTAGGCATGGGCGACGAGCTGGCCGAGATTCTCCTCGGTCGGCAAGATGGCGCCGAAGCAGCCGAGATTGGTGCCGATGCCGGCAATGCGCACGCCCTTCATCTCCAGGATCTGCTCGACGGTCGGCACAAGGTCGTTCGGCCAGATGCCTTCCCGCAGGTCGCCGAGGTCGACCATCAGCATGATGTCGTGGACGCGGCCCATGCGCTCGGCGATGCGGGCGATCTCGCGAATGATCGAAAGTTCCGACTGCAGGCTGATGTCGACGGTCCGCACCACCTCCTCGACGCGCGCGATGGGCGGGCTGCGCAAGAGCATGATCGGCGCATTGATGCCGCTGTCGCGCAGCCGGCGGATGTTCTCGAAGCGTGACTCCGCGATGCCGGCAACGCCGCCGCGCAGCATGGCGCGCGCCACCTGCGGCATGCCGCACATGCCCTTGGTGACGCCGAAGACCTTGATGCCGGAATGCGCGCAGCGCTCGACGACGGTGCGCGCATTGCGCTCGATGCGGCCGAGATCGATGGCGACTTGCGGTCCAGACATCTCTAGTTCCTGTAGACCAGCCCTTGCGGATCGATCTCCGGCTTGCGGCCGGCGACGATATCGGCGAGGAATTTTCCCGAGCCGCAAGCCATCGTCCAGCCGACATGGCCGTGGCCGGTGTCGAGGTAAAGGTTGGTGTAGCGCGCCTGCCCTATCACCGGCACGGAGTTCGGCATCATTGGCCTGAGGCCCGCCCAAAGCTCCGCTTTCTTCTCGTCGAAGGCGCCGGGAAACAGGTCCTTGCCGGTCCTGAACATGGCGGCGAAATCACGCGGCTTGAAGCTGCGGTCGAAGCCGGTGAACTCGGCGGTCGAGGCAAGGCGCAGCCGGTTGCCGAGCCGCGAATAGCCGATCAGTTGGTCCTCGTCGGCGCCGCCCATGGTCGGCCCCTTGCTTTCGTCCTCCAGCGGTATGGTCGCGGTGTAGCCCTTCACTGGATAGACCGGCAGGTCGATGCCGTAGCGGCGGCCGAGCAGGCCGCTTTCCGGTCCCAAGGAGATGACCACCGCGTCACCGGCGACCGGGCCGGCCGAGGTCATCACCGAGCGCACATGATCACCTTCGATGTCGAGGCCTTCGACGGTCGTGCCGAAGAGGAATTTGACGCCGAGCTTTTCGGCCGCATAAGCGGCGAGCTTTTCCACGAACTGCCGGGAATCGCCCGTCTGGTCGATCGGCGAATAGACGCCGCCGGCGATCTTGTCCCTGGCGCCGGCGAGGCCGGGCTCCAGCTCGATCAGCCGGTCACGGCCGACGATCTCGATCGGCAGGCCGTGCTCGGCAAGGTAGCGGTAATTGTCGGTGCCGGTGTCGAGGCTGTGCTGCGAGCGGAAGAAATAGAGAATGCCCTTCTTGCGCTCGTCGTAGTGAATGCCGGTCGCTTCCGAGAGCGCGTTGATGCAGTCGCGGGAATAGAGCGCCAGGCGCAGCTTGACCTGGCTGTTGGCGCGCAGGCGCGCCACCGTGCACTGGCGCAGGAAGCGCAGGCTCCAGGCGAGGAAATAGGGATCGAAGCGCAGCCTGACCTTGATGCCGAGATCGTGGTTCCAGAGCGCGCGCATGAAGGTCTTCAGCGCGGCGGGTGAAGCCCAGGCGGTGGCGTCCCCGGGCGAGACAAGGCCGGCATTCGACTGGCTGGTGCCACGCGCGGCGGCCTGGTGGCGCTCGATCACCGTCACCTCATGGCCATCGCTCGCCAGGTAATAGGCGGCCGCCGTGCCAACGACGCCGGCCCCAAGCACCAAGACCTTCATGCCGCCCCCCTCGAGCGGTTCACCGTTTCACGGAAACGCAGAACCGCTCTATTTCCTTGTTTTGACGCAATTCCGGAACAGGGCGGCGCGCCTCCACGCGCCGCCGTGAGACCCTCAATAGCGCGTCTCGGCGCGCAGGACGAGCCCTTGGGCTCGCAAGCTGATTGGGTCAGCCGCGTGCCGAGTTCTTGCCGCTGAGGATGCGTTCCCAGGCCAGCGCGTCGGCAACGATCTGATCGAGATCGTCGCGCTGCGGCGTCCAACCAAGCTCAGCGCGGGCAAGCTCGGAGTTGGCGACAATGGCGGCGGCGTCGCCGGGGCGGCGGTCGCCCATCTTGACCTCGAAATCACGGCCGAAGGCGCGGCGCACGCTGTCGATTACTTGCAGCACCGAGTAACCGTGGCTGTAGCCGCAATTGGCGACCAGGCTGGTGCCGCCTTCGCGTAGCCGCTGCAGCGCCAGCCGGTGCGCCGCCGCCAGATCGCTGACATGGATGTAATCGCGGATACAGGTGCCATCCGGGGTGGGATAGTCAGTGCCGAACACCTGCATGAAGGGGCGCTTGCCGAGCGCGGTCTCGCAGGCGACCTTGATCAGATGCGTGGCGCCCGGCGTCGACTGGCCGGTGCGGCCCTTGGGATCGGCGCCGGCGACGTTGAAATAGCGCAGCGCCGTATAGCGGATATCGTGCGCCTTCGCCGCGTCGCGCAACATCCACTCACTCATCAGCTTGGAAAGGCCGTAGGGCGATACCGGCGAAAGCCCGGCATCCTCGCGCACCGGTTCCAATCCGGCGCCACCATAGACCGCGGCGGTGGAGGAGAAGATGAAATGCGGCACGCCCTCGCGCACGGCCGTTTCGATCAGGGTGCGCGTCTTGGAAGTGTTGTTCTCGTAGTAGCCGAGCGGATCGGCGACCGACTCTGGCACCACGATCGAGCCGGCGAAATGGATGATGGCATCGACCTTGTTGTCCCTGATGATCTGGCCGACCAGTTCGCGGTCGGCG
The DNA here is from genome assembly GCF_003998845.1 of Mesorhizobium sp. M4A.F.Ca.ET.022.05.2.1. Taxonomy (NCBI): domain Bacteria; kingdom Pseudomonadati; phylum Pseudomonadota; class Alphaproteobacteria; order Hyphomicrobiales; family Phyllobacteriaceae; genus Mesorhizobium; species Mesorhizobium sp. M4A.F.Ca.ET.022.05.2.1. The sequence continues at coordinate 24,478 of NZ_RZOJ01000027.1, forward strand.
ACATCGCCGACGACGAGCCTGGCCTCCGGCGCCACCGCCCATTCGAAGCCGGTCGAAAGCCGGTCAAGAACGACAACGCTCTCGCCCGCGTCCAGAAGCTCCCAGACCATATGGCTGCCGATATAACCGGCACCGCCCGTCACCAAAACCGTCATACGCGTCCTCGCTGATCAAGATTTGTTGGAAACTGTCTCAAGGCCGCCTTACTGGAAAGCGCGCCGCAAGGCGAATAAAACTCCAGTGTCAAATGCGTAACAGTCGCCGGGGCCCAAGGCATCGTACTGAAACAAAGTTGATCCACATCAAGGGAATAGGCCACGATCCGTGGTCGTTAGGAACACGCTTGGGGCGTGGCATTTTGACCAAAGGGCCCCGGTGGACGCCTGATGGGGCAATGACTATGATCCGGCACAAAATCGGGAAGGCGACATGAACTACCAGCGGTTCTTCGAGGAAGCGATCGACCAGCTCCATGCGGAGCGGCGCTACCGCGTTTTCGCCGACCTCGAACGCATTGTCGGCAAGTTCCCGCGAGCCATCTGGCGTTCCAACGGCCGCGCCCAGGAAATCACCGTCTGGTGCTCCAACGACTATCTCGGCATGGGCCAGCATCCCGACGTTATCGACGCTTTCCAGAAGGCTGCCGGCAAGATGGGGTCGGGCGCCGGCGGCACCCGCAACATCTCCGGCACCAGCAACCCGCTGGTGGAGCTTGAACTGGAACTGGCCGACCTGCACGACAAGGAAGCAGCGCTCGTCTTCACCTCCGGCTTCGTCTCCAACGAGGCCTCGATCTCGACCATCGCACGGCTTCTGCCGAACTGCCTGATCATCTCGGACGAGCTCAACCACGCTTCGATGATCGAGGGCGTGCGCCGTTCGGGCGCCGAAAAGAAGATCTTCCGCCACAATGACGTCGCGCATCTGGAGAGCCTGCTGCAGGCTGCGGGACGCGAGCGCGCCAAGCTGATCGTCTTCGAGAGCGTCTATTCGATGGATGGCGACATCGCCCCGATCAAGCAGATCGTCGACCTCGCCGAGCGCTACAACGCTATGACCTATATCGACGAGGTCCATGCGGTGGGCATGTACGGTCCGCGCGGCGGCGGCATTACCGAGCGCGAGGGGCTGGCCGACCGCATCGACATCATCGAAGGCACGCTCGCCAAGGCCTTCGGCACGCTCGGCGGCTACATCACCGGCACCAGCGCGGTGATCGATGCCGTGCGCTCCTATGCGCCGGGCTTCATATTCACCACGGCGCTGCCGCCGGCTGTTGCCGCCGCCGCCACCACCTCGATCCGGCATCTGAAGCGCTCGCAGGCCGAGCGCGACGCGCAGCAGCGCCAGGCGTCGCGGACTAAGGAGGTGCTTGCCGCCGCCGGCCTGCCGGTGATGGAATCGTCCACCCACATCGTGCCGGTGCTGGTCGGCGATCCCGAACTTTGCAAGATGGCCAGCGACCGCCTGCTCGGCGTCCACGGCATCTACATCCAGCCGATCAACTATCCGACGGTGCCGCGCGGCACCGAGCGGCTGCGCATCACGCCGACGCCGTTCCATTCGGACGCGCTGATCGCCGAACTTCAGGACGCCCTGGTCGAGACCTGGGACGCGCTCGGCATCCCCTATGCCTCGAGCGGCCGGCCGTCCGTCGCCAAGAGCGACCGGATCATTCCCCTGCTGGTGCCGAAGTCGGGCGGGTGACCTGCTGGTGGTTCGTGGGCGGTGATGCGTAACAGGTCCTGCCAATCATAGAACGCTGGCGCTGCCCCTCATTGTCCTGCCGGATATTTCTCCCCGTGAAGAACGGGGAGAAAAGCGCTGGCGTTGATGGTTTCGCCACCTGGCGCGTCGCAGAAAGAGCGGCGAGGTTGCGGCCCTCCCTTCTCCCCGTCCTTCACGGGGAGAAGGTGCCGGCAGGCGGATGAGGGGCGGCACCGCCCTTGAAAGTAAGCCGTTCAGGCAAGAACTTGCCTGACGCACAATCCAGCCTTGCTCACACCGTCTTGATCCACTTCGCCAGGCGATGCGCCGCTTCCTCGAGCTGGTCGAGGCGGCGGTGGAAGCATAGCCTGAGGAAGGCCTCGCCGCCGGGTCCGAATGCGGTGCCTGGCGCCAGGCCGACATTGGCATGGTCGACGATGTCGAAGGCGGCGGTGCGGGAATCGGTGATGCCGTCGACGGTGAAGAACAGATAGAAGGCGCCCTGCGGCACGGTGAAGCGCGCCTTGCCGGTCGCGCCCAGAATGCCGCAGACCAGGTCGCGCGCGGCGTGCGCACGCTCGACCTGTTCGACGATGAAGGCATCCCCCTCGTCGAGGGCTGCGACGGCGCCGCGCTGCATGAACTGGGCGACGCCCGAGGTCGAATACTGGATCAGGTTCTCGAACACCTGCTGCAAGGCGGGGTGGGTCCTGATCCAGCCGACGCGCCAGCCCGTCATCGCCCAGTTCTTGGAGAAGCTGTTGACGAACAGGATACGGTCTTCCGCCGTCGATACATCGAGGAAGGACGGCGCGCGGCCGCTTCCATAGTGGAAATGCGAGTAGATCTCGTCGGCAATGATCCAGACGCCGCTTTGGCGGGCAAGATCGAGGATCGCCTGCAGCGTCTCCCTGTCAGCGGTCCAGCCGGTCGGGTTGGACGGCGTGTTGACGAACAGCGCCTTGGTGCGCGGCGTGATCGCGGCCGCGATCTTGTCGACGTCGCAGGACCAGCCATTGCCGGACGGATCGAGTGTGACCGCAACCGGAACGGCGCCCGCAACCCCTGCCGCGGCGGCGAAATTCGGCCAGGCCGGCGACAGATAGATCACCTCGTCGCCCTGGCCGGCGAGTGCGTCGATCGCAAGCTGGATGGCATGCATGCCCGACGCGGTGACGATGAATTCCTCCTCGGCGAAGCTCTTGGTGAAATGCCGTCCATAGTAGCGGGCAAGCGCCTGCCGGAGCTCCGGAATGCCCTTCTGCCAGGTGTAGAAGGTCTCGCCGGCGGCCAGCCCGCGGGCGGCGGCATCGCTGATGAAGGAAGGCGTCGGCAGGTCACCCTCGCCGGCCCAGAGCGGGATCATGCCGTCGCGCAGCCGGCCGTGGTTGATCACGGCCACGATGCCGCTTTCGGGTGCGGCGCGCGCCTCGGCGCGCAAGGTCTGAATGAGCGTCATGCAAAAATCCGTTCCGTTTCGCGACTGCTAGCGCCTTTTACGACGGCCGAAAACAGAAAACCCCGGCCGCGAGCGACCGGGGTTTTGGTCCAGAAATCCGCTTCGCGCTATTTCCTGGCCAGCAGATCGCGAATTTCGGTAAGCAGTGCGATATCGGCCGGCGGCGGAGCAGCTGGTGCTGCAGGCTTCTCGCGCTCGAGCCGCTTGCGCATGCCGTTCACGGCCTTGACCATCAGGAAGATGATGAAGGCAAGGATGAGGAAGTTCAGCACCGCGGTGATGAAGCTGCCATAAGCAAAAACGGCGCCCTCTTTCTTGGCGTCGACCAACGCCGTCGAATGAACGTTCGAGGACAGTCCAAAGAAGTAGTTGTTGAAGTCCAGCCCGCCGAAGATCGCACCGACGATCGGCATGATGACGTCGTCGACCAGCGAAGTAACGATCTTGCCGAAGGCGGCGCCGATGATGACGCCGACGGCCAGGTCCATGACATTGCCCTTGGAAATGAATTCCTGGAATTCTTTCAGCATTCGACCCTCCTTGCCGTGGCCATGTTGCCGTCCCCAGCTTCCGCTCGGCGCTAGCCCACGCCCACCATAACAAAAACCCCCGGTTGCAAAACGGGAAAATGGGGCCAAGGCGCCGCTTTCTGCCGGTCAGGGGCGGCCACTGCCCTCCGCCTATGCGCCGAAAGCCGTGATGGACTCGCCCCCAAAGCTGTGGTTGCGTCGGGCATCGGCCGGCGGGAGACCGGCCAGGGAGGAAGTTCGAACCGTGCAAGGCTGGTTCATCGTCATCATCGCGATCGCCTATGTGACGCTGCTGTTCGCCATCGCCAGCATTGGCGACCGGCGCTCCGCGTCCACGCCAGGCCGGGCGCGACCTTTCATCTATGCGCTCAGCCTCGCCATCTACTGCACCTCCTGGACCTTCTTCGGCTCGGTCGGCCTCTCCTCGGAGCGCGGCCTGGAATTCCTCGGCATCTATGCCGGACCGGTGCTGGTGTTCGTGTTCGGCTTTCCGCTGCTCAACCGCATCGTCAGGCTGGCCAAGACCGAGAAGATCACATCGGTCGCCGACTTCCTCGGCGCGCGCTACGGCAAGAGCTTCGCCGTCTCGGCGATCGCCACGCTGATCGCGACCATCGGCGCGGTGCCCTATATTGCGCTGCAGCTGAAGGCGATCTCCGGCTCGGTCAGCCTGATGGTCGAGCACTACACCGGCTCGCCGCCCTCCTTCGACCCGTTCGTCAGCGACATCTCACTGGTGGTGGCGATGCTGCTCGCGCTGTTCGCGGTGCTGTTCGGCACCCGCCATGCCGACGCCACGGAGCACCAGGACGGGCTGGTGCTGGCGGTGGCGGTGGAAACCGTGGTCAAGCTCGCCGCCTTCCTCGCCATCGGCCTGATGGTGACGTTCCTGATCTTCGGCGGTCCGGGCGACATGTTCGACAAGCTGGCCAACAACGCGCAGGCGCGGCAGGCCATGGGCTACGGCACGTCGCTCGCCACCTGGCTGGTGCTGACCTGCCTCAGCGGATTTGCAATTCTGATGCTGCCGCGCCAGTTCTACGTCACCATCGTCGAGAATCGCAGCGAGGCGGAACTGCGCACCGCGACCTGGGTGTTCCCGCTCTATCTGGTGGCGATCAACCTGTTCGTCCTGCCGATCGCCTTCGCCGGCCTGGCGCTGGTCGGCGACAGGACCAGCAGCGACCTCTACGTCTTGTCGCTGCCCCTGTTCAGCGGCCATGATCTGCTGGCCATGGCCGCCTTCATCGGCGGCCTGTCGGCGGCGACTGCGATGGTCATCGTCGAGAGCGTGGCGCTGTCGATCATGATCTCCAACGACCTCGTCATCCCGCTGTTCGTGCGCCGCCTGGTCAGAACCTCTAGCTCGGAAAACGAGGACTGGTCGACGCTGATCCTCAATGTGCGGCGCGGGGCGATCTTCATCATGCTGTTCATCGCCTTCCTCTATTATCGCGAGAGCACCAACAGCGCGCGGCTGTCCTCGATCGGCCTGATGTCGTTCGCGGCCATCGCGCAGTTTGCGCCGGCGCTGATCGGCGGGCTGATCTGGCGCGGCGCCAACGGCAGGGGGGCCGCGCTCGGTATGGTCGCCGGCATTCTGGTGTGGGCTTACACGCTGCTCCTGCCTTCGCTGGTGGGTCCCGACGCCGACATCATCGTCCACGGCCTGTTCGGTTTCGAGGCGCTTCGGCCGCAGGCGCTGTTCGGCACCGTCGCCGAGCCGCTGAACCATGGCGTGCTGTGGAGCCTGTCGATCAACGCACTGTTCTTTGTGCTCGGCTCGCTCTCCCGCGCGTCGGTGCCGCTGGAGCGCATCCAGGCGGCGATCTTCGTGCCGCGCGAAGCCGGCCCGATGCCCAGCCTGCGCCGCTTCCGCACCGCCGTCACCGTCAACGACCTCAAGGACACGATTTCCCGCTATCTCGGCGTGGAGCGCACGGAGCGCTCCTTCCAGTCGTTCGAGAAGAGCAATGGTGTGACGCTGCATGGCAATGAGCAGGCCAACATGGATGTCACCCGCTTCTCGGAACAGCTTTTGGCGAGCGCCGTCGGCTCGTCCTCGGCGCGGCTGATCCTGTCGCTGCTGTTCCGCCGCAACGATCGCGATTCCAGGGACGCCTTCCGCCTGCTCGACGACGCCACCGAGGCGCTGCAGCACAATCGCGACCTGCTGCAGATCGCGCTCGACCAGATGGAGCAAGGCATCACCGTCTTCGACCGGGATTTCCGCCTCATCTGCTGGAACCGCCAGTACCGGGCGCTGTTCGGCCTGCCCGACGAAATGGGCCAGGTCGGCGTCTCGCTCGACCGGATCCTGCGCCACCTCGCCGAACGCGGCGATATTGCGGCCGACCAGCGGGTGGCGATGCTCAACCGGCTGACCAGCTTCGACGGTCCCTGGCAGATGGAGCTGAAGACCAGCGGCCGCATCCTGGAGTTGCGCTCCAACCCGATGCCGGACGGCGGCATCGTCGCCACCTATGCCGACATTTCCGGCCGCGTCGAGCAGGACCTGGCGCTGAAGAGGGCCAATGAATCGCTGGAGCAGCGGGTGAAGACCCGCACCATCGAACTGACCCGCGTCAACGAAGAGCTGGCGCAGGCGCAGATGCTGGCCGAGGAGGCCAATCTCGGCAAAACGCGCTTCCTCGCCGCCGCCGGCCACGACATCCTGCAGCCGCTCAACGCCGCCCGGCTCTACTGCTCGTCGCTGATCGAGAAGCACGGCAAGGGTCCCGCCGGCAAGGCCGCGGTCAACATCGAATCCTCGCTGGAGTCGGTCGAGACCATTTTGGGCGCCGTGCTCGACATTTCCCGGCTCGACGCAGGCGCCATGAAGCCCGACGACACCGCCTTCAGCCTCGATGGGCTGCTCCGCCAGATCGGCACCGACTTCCGGCCGATGGCAGCCGAAAAGAAGCTCGAACTCACCATCATGCCGTCGTCGCTCACCGTGGTGACGGATCGCAACCTCTTGCGCCGCCTGATCCAGAACCTGGTATCGAACGCGATCAAATACACCCGCCATGGCCGCATCCTGGTTGGCGTAAGGCGGCGGGGGTCGCTGGCCGAGATCCAGGTGATCGACACCGGCATCGGCATTGCTGGCGACGAGCTGAACACGGTGTTCCACGAATTCACCCGGCTGGACGAAGGCGCGCGCGAGGCCGAGGGGCTTGGCCTTGGCCTTTCGATCGTCGACCGTATCGCCAGGGTGCTGAGGCTGGAGATCCGCATCTTCTCCAATCCCGGCAAAGGCACGCGCTTCTCCGTCATCCTGCCGGTGGCCGCGGTCGCGGCTCCCCGGCGCGAGATCGAGAAGGCGCCGGCGCGCGTGGCCTCCTCGCTTGCCGGCCTCAAGGTGCTGTGCATCGACAACGATGCCCGCATTCTCGACGGCATGCGGCTGTTGCTCGAAGGCTGGGGCTGCCATGTCGAAACGCTCACCGGCGCCTGGCAGGTGGCGGGATCGGCGGAGAGCCGGCCAGACATCGTGCTGGCGGACTATCATCTCGACAGCGGCACCGGGCTCGACGCGATCGCGACGCTGCGAGC
>NZ_RZOJ01000280.1:0-8067 GCF_003998845.1 Mesorhizobium sp. M4A.F.Ca.ET.022.05.2.1
ATGTCGACGGCGCGGCCTCGTCGGCGCTGCTCAAGCGATTCCTCGCGCATTTCTCGGTGCCGTCGGAAATCTACATACCCGACCGTATCTTCGAGGGGTACGGTCCCAATCCGGAAGCCATGCGCGACCTCATCTCGCGCGGCGCCAAGCTGATCGTCACCGTCGACTGCGGCACCAACAGCGCCACTTCGATCGACGCGGCCAAGCAGGCCGGCGCCGATGTCGTGGTGCTCGACCACCATCAGGTCGGCGGCCCGCTGCCGGTGGCGAATGCTGTGGTCAATCCCAACCGCGAGGACGATCTCTCGGGGCAGGGTCATCTTTGCGCCGCCGGCGTCGTCTTCCTCTGCCTGGTGCAGACGGCGAAGATCCTGCGAAGCCGGCTGCCGGAGGCCGCCCCGCCGGACCTGCTGTCGCTGCTCGACCTGGTGGCGCTGGCGACCGTCTGCGACGTGGTGCCGCTCACCGGCGTCAACCGCGCCTTCGTGGTCAAGGGGTTGCAGGTGGCGCGCCAGCAGAGAAGCGAGGGGTTGGCAGCCCTTTCCCGGGTGTCGCGCATCGGCGAGCCGATCAGCACCTTTCACCTCGCCTACCTGATCGGGCCGCGCATCAATGCCGGGGGGCGCATCGGCGATGCCGCGCTCGGCAGCCGCCTGCTTGCCACCGACGATCCGGTCGAGGCCGGCACGATCGCCGAGACGCTAGACCGGCTGAACCAGGAGCGCCAGCAGATGGAGCTGGAGATGCTGGCCGAGGCGCGCACCGAGGCCGATGCCGAGCTTGCCGGCGGCAATGGCCCGGCCATCGTCGTCACCGCCAGCCAGACCTGGCATCCGGGCATCGTCGGCCTGCTCGCCTCACGCCTCAAGGACCATGCGCGCCGGCCGGCCTTCGCCATCGCCTTCAACGCCAATGGGGTCGGCACCGGCTCGGGCCGCTCGGTGTCGGGATTCGATCTCGGCCGGCTGGTGCGCGAGGCGGCCGATGCCGGGCTGATCGTCAAGGGCGGCGGCCATGGCATGGCGGCCGGCATCACGGTGGAGCGGGCCGGGCTCGGCGCTCTCAGGGCCTTCTTCGAGGAGCGCGCGGCGGCCGACGTGTTCCGGCTGCAGGACGAGGAAAGCCTGGCGATCGATGGCGCGCTCGCCGCCGAGGGCGCGACGCTCTCCCTGCTCGATGCGCTGGAACAGGCCGGCCCGTTCGGCGCCGGCCATGTGGCGCCGGTGTTCGCGCTGCCGCGCCACTGGCTGACCGATGCGCGACCGGTCGGCACCAACCACATCCGCGCCGAGCTGCAGTCGCAAAGCGGTGGCCGCATCCAGGCGATCGCCTTTCGCGCCGTCGATACGGCACTCGGCGAATTCCTGTTCAGGAACCGGGGCAAGACGGTGCATGTCGCCGGGTCGCTGTCCGGCAATTACTGGAACGGCAACCGGACGGTGCAGTTCCGCATCACCGACGCGGCGCTTGCTTGAAAACCTGGCTGTAGCTTGAGATCAGGCCAGAACGGTCTGCAGGCGGGTCAGTTCGTTTATCTGCGCCATCGTCGCCTGGTAGCCGAGGCGGATCGCCTCGTCGGCGCGATGGAATTCGGTCAGGCCAATATGGCTGAGCTTGGGCTGCAGCGACATATCGGGCGGATCGCCGGCGAGCCTGGCGCGCGAGATCCGATCCTGGATGATGTTGAAGGCTTCGACCATGACGCCGGTGATGCCGAGCCGCGTCTGGTGCGACTGGTGCACACTGTCGGCCCTGCCGGGTCCCGGCGCGTCCTTTTCAATGACCAGTTCACCGGCGCTGTGCTTGATGACGGCGGCGCGGCCGAACAGGTCATAGTGGAGGTTGACCGCCACGACGAGCGGCTGCTCGTAGGCGCGGCAAACCGAAACCGGCACCGGGTTGACCAGCGCGCCGTCGACCAGAATGCGGCCGTTGCAATTCACCGGCTCGAACACGCCGGGCAGCGCGTAGGAGGCGCGCATAGCCGTGATCAGCGAGCCCTTGGACAGCCAGATCTCGTGGCCGGTGCGGATTTCCGAGGTGACGGCGACGAAGGGCTTCGACAAATCCTCGAAGCGGATGCCGGCCAGATGCTCGCGCAGCCTTGCGTCGAGCTTCATGCCGCCGAACAGGCCGCTGCCGCGCAGGTTGAGATCGAGGAGGCCGAAGATGCGACGCTTGGTCAGGCTGCGGGCGAATTCCTCCAACTCGTCCATCTTGCCGGCCAGGTAGCAGCCGCCAACCAGCGCGCCGATCGAGGTGCCGGCGATCATCGACACTTCGATGCCGGCCTCGTCAAGCGCGCGCAGCACGCCTATATGGGCCCAGCCGCGCGCGCAGCCACCGCCGAGTGCCAGCGAAATACCCGTCTTCTTGCCAGGCTTCTGATCGGATGCGCCGCCGGACGAGGAGGGGCCATTGGCCTCTCGAACGTCTGGTCTGCCACGTAATGACGCCCATTCGAGCATCATAATCTCCCCTTATCCCACATCCTTTCTACAGCAAGGATGTTTGAGAATAGTGAATATTAGTGGTTTGTGAATATTGAATGGTTCACACCGGCTTCCGATACGTCTGTTCCGTATCGAACAGCGGCCTGCTGCCATCGTCGGCAAGCGTTGCCTTACCGTCGATCAGCCCCACCGTCCGATAAAAGCAGGAACGTCGACCGGTGTGACAAGTTGCGTCGTGGCCCAACACTTTCACGCGAAGCCATATCGAATCCTGGTCACAATCCGTGAGCATCTCTACGACGGTCTGGACATTGCCCGAGGTCTCGCCCTTCTTCCACAGCGCGTTGCGCGAGCGCGACCAATAGTGGGCGATGCCGGTCTCCAGCGTCAGCGCCAGGGCCTCAGCATTCATGTGCGCCACCATCAGCAGCTTGCCGTCCTCGGCGTCGGTGACGACCGCGGTGACGAGGCCGGCCGCATCGAAGCGCGGGCAGAAGGCGGTGCCTTCCTCCAGTGCTTTCTTGTCCGAGGGAGCTTTCGGGAATTCCCGTGCCGACATCACCGGTCCTTGTCTTGGATGGCCGGCGAGGGCCGCTCAGGCCCCGCCGCCGCGCACCATGGTGACGAAGCGGACCTGCTCCTCGGGCGTGTCCTTGAAGACGCCGGTGAAGGTCGAGGTCAGCGTGGTGGAGCCCTGCTTGCGGATGCCGCGCATGGCCATGCACATATGCTCGGCCTCGATCATGACGGCGACGCCGCGCGGATTGAGCACGTCCTGGATGACGCCGGCGATCTGCGCCGTCATCGCTTCCTGGGTCTGCAGGCGATGGGCGAAGATGTCGACGACGCGGGCGATCTTGGAGAGGCCGACGACCTTGCCGTCGGGCAGATAGCCGACATGCGCCTTGCCGATGATCGGCACCATGTGGTGTTCGCAATGCGAGTGGAAGGTAATGTCCTTGACCAGCACGAGGTCGTCATAGCCGGCGACTTCCTCAAAGGTGCGGCCAAGTTCGTCGGCCGGGCACATGTCGTAGCCGTTGAACATTTCGCGAAACGCCTTGGTGACGCGCTTCGGCGTGTCGATCAGGCCCTCGCGGTCCGGATTGTCACCGGTCCAGCGCAACAGCGTGCGCACGGCCGCCTCGACTTCGGCTTCGCTCGGCCGGTCGGTGACGGGCTTTTCCATATAGGCGGAAGGGGGCATGAATTTCTTGATGACGGCATCCATAAAGGCGTCTCCCGTAGTTCCTCTCTCAGGAGGAACGAGTTGAACGGACCACGACCTTTCGGGTGTTAGAAACTCGCCCGGTTTCCAGCCCGTAAGCGGCGTGAACAAATTTGGGCACTGACGGCGGCGCTTGGTTGCCTTGTCGATGCCCGACTGCCAGCATTATATATGGTCGTGCCGAGCGAATGAAAGACGCATCAGCGGCAAACCCTGTTCGTTGGGCGGCGACAGATTGGAAAAAAATGATCGACGACGTCTACAATGCGAAAATCCTGGGCTTCGCCGGAAACATCGGGCGCGTCGGCCGGCTCGACCACCCCGACGCGACGGCGCGCGCGCATTCCAAACTGTGCGGTTCGACCGTCACCGTCGACCTGAAGATGGACGGCGACGTCGTCACCGATTTCGCGCATGACGTGAAGGCCTGCGCGCTCGGCCAGGCCTCGTCCTCGATCATGGCCCAGAATGTCGTCGGCGCCCACGCGGATGAGTTGCGCGCTGTGCGCGAAACCATGCTGAAGATGTTGAAGGAAAACGGCGCGCCGCCCGAAGGCCGTTTCGCCGACCTCAAATTCCTTGAGCCGGTGCGCGACTACAAGGCGCGCCATGCCTCGACCATGCTGACCTTCGATGCTGTGGTCGACGCCATCGGCCAGATCGAGAGGAAACGCGCCGGGCAGGCGGCTTAAGGATCGGGCTAGGCAGTTCTTCCGGTCACGGCGAACTCGCTTCTGATCCAGTCGGCGAACGCCTTGGCGGGTTCCGGCAGATCCCGCAAGCTCCTGGCCACCAGCCAATAGGCGCCGGAAGCAACATCGATGTCGAACGGCTTTATCAAAGTGCCTGACGCGAGTTCCTCGCCGACCTGCAAAAGATCGCCGAGCGCCACGCCGTGGCCGAGCAACGCTGCCTGCTTGGAAAGTGAGATGTCTGCCAGCATCGGACCCCGCGCGGGCACCGCGTCGGCGGGCACGCCGGCGGCCTGGAACCAGCGCGCCCAACCCTGGCGGTTCTCCTCGTGCAGCAGCGTGTAATGGCGAAGGTCGATCGGCTTTTCCAGGGGAGGGCCCGATGCCAGCAGCCCTGGCGACAGCACCGGTGAATCGACAGTCGAGGCCAGGCGCTCGGCTTCGGTGCGCGGCCATGACGTGGCGTGCGCGCTGAAACGCAAGGCGAGTTCGGGCTGGTCGCTGCGGAACTCGATCGGCCGTACATCGACTTCCAGCGACACGTCGATGTCGGGCCGCAATTGGCGAAAGCGATTGAGCCGCGGGACCAGCCATACAGCGGCTAGCGATGGTTCAACGCTGACGCGGACCACCGATTGCGCCGGCGATGCCACCAGATCCGAAAGCACCCGGTCGATGTCGTCGAAGCTTCTGACCAATTGGTCGAGCAACCGTTGCCCCGCATCCGTCAGTTCGACCCGCCGATGCAGGCGGTGAAACAACGGCTGGCGCAGGAAAGTCTCGAACTCGCGGATCTGCCGGCTGATCGCCGCCTGAGAGACATAAAGCTCCTCCGCTGCGCGGCTGAAGCTCAAATGTCGCCCGGCCGTCTCGAAGCTCCTGAGCGCTGTCAATGGCAGCCGTCCTCGTTTCATTTCGCATAACCTCAGGTTATCCGAGGAGGAAATTATACTCGTTTGAGGAGGAAGGCCAGCGGTAGTCCAATCGATGCTCAAAGGAGCACTGCGATGAACCAGCTTCTGGACATTCTCAACGAGGTCATGCGGATCGCAACATTCCAGTGGCATGGCGCAGCCACGCCGAACCGCCACCATGATCGCAGCGATCTTCCCTCTCACCATGCCAAGTGGACCGACCGGCATCCTGTCCGCCGCTCGAGGTCGTGAGGCAAAGACCATTGCGTTCCCGGCGCGAAGCCCACATCTATCGCGCAGTGAAACAGGCTGCGGAGAGATGAGCGACTATCCTGGATATACGCACGGCGCCGGGCCGACCCGGCGCGGGCGCAACTGGCCGGGACCCTGGCGCAAGACGCCGGGCCGCGTCTTCGGCACGTCGCTCGTCCGTCTCTATCAATTGACGCTGTCCGGCTTCGTCGGCAATTCCTGCCGGCATTTGCCGACCTGCTCCGAATACGCGCATGAGGCGATCGCGCGCCACGGCCTGTGGGCCGGCGGCTGGATGGGGTTTTTCCGGGTGTTGCGCTGCGGCCCGTTCGGAACACACGGCATCGACCTCGTGCCCGAGACGCTCGCCAAGCGCTACGTATGGTTCATGCCGTGGCGCTATCGGCAGATCGGCAGGAAGCGCGGCAATCCCGAAGCCTGAGCGCCCGCCAAGGAGCGGCGGCCAAAGCTTCCTTAACGATTTGGTTAGGTTAACCGCATGTTGCTGTGAACTCGCGCATTTGAGACAAAATCGAGACAAGAGGCTTGGATAAATACGCTCCTGCCGCCCTTCAGGAGAGAAACGTCATGCGCCAGATAGACCGCCTTCCGTTCGTTTTTGCCATCGTTCTCTTCCTGCTGGCCTGGCTGCTCGGGTTCCCGATGCGCGCACAGTCGGCGCCGCTCGGCGATATCGAATGCACGCTGATCCAGGATGCGGCGAGCGGCGACACACTCTATCGCGACGGTGCCTGCGACCAACGCTTCAGCCCGGCCTCTACCTTCAAGCTGCCGCTGGCGCTGATCGGCTTTGACGCCGGCATCCTCGCCGACGAACACGCGCCGAACTGGGACTACAAGCCCGAGTTCAACGCGGTGAAGCGCGACCGGAAGACGGTCGATCCGACGATCTGGGAGAGAGACTCGGTCCTGTGGTATTCGCGCGAGATTACCCGCCGGCTCGGCGCTGAAAGATTTGACGGCTATGTGTCGAAATTCGGCTACGGCAACGCTGATGTCACCGGCGATGCCGGCAAGAACGACGGCCTCACTCATTCCTGGGTGAACTCCTCGCTGGAGATATCGCCTGTCGAGCAAACCGCCTTCCTGCGCCGGCTGCTGGCCGGCAAGATGCCGGTTTCTGCCAAGGCGCATCAGATGGCGGAAGCGATCGTCCCGAGCTTCCAGGCAGGGAACTGGGCAGTGCAGGGCAAGACCGGCAGCACAAGGCTTGGCAATGGCGGCAAGGACATGCGCTCGCTCGGCTGGTTCGTCGGCTGGGCTGAAAAAGGCGAGCGCCGGATCGTCTTTGCCCGGTTGGTCGTCGGCACCAACCGCACCGACATGCCCAAGGGCTTGAAGACGCGCGCGGCGTTCTTGAAAGAGCTGCCCGGCTTGATCAAATAGGCGGAACGAGCGCTTTACGGCGCTGAAATCTACCCATAAAAGACTGCCGCCGCCGGACGCATCCGGCTTCTTGCGCATGCTCCAAACCACTGCACTTTGGGCGACATGCATTTCACCACCCGCGCTCGTTTGCGGGACTGGATAGGAGAACTCTATGCTGAATTCCGTTTCCCTGACATTTCCCGACGGCTCCGTCCGCGACTACGACGCGGCGATGACCGGCGCCGGCCTTGCCGAATCGATCTCGAAGTCGCTGGCCAAAAAGGCGGTGGCCTATGCCATCGACGGCACCGTGCGCGACCTTTCCGATCCGCTCGGCAAGCCCGGCAAGGTCGAGATCATCACCCGCGAGGATCCGCGGGCGCTGGAACTGATCCGGCACGACGCCGCGCACGTGCTGGCGGAAGCCGTGCAGGAACTGTGGCCGGGAACGCAGGTGACCATCGGGCCGGTGATCGAGAACGGATTCTACTACGACTTCGCCCGCAACGAGCCGTTCACGCCGGACGATTTCCCGGTGATCGAGAAGAAGATGCGCGAGATCATCCAGCGCAACAAGCCGTTCAGCAAGGAAGTCTGGTCGCGCGAGAAGGCGAAGAAAGTGTTTGCCGACAAGGGCGAGCGCTACAAGCTGGAACTGATCGACGCCATTCCGGACGACCAGGACCTGAAGATCTACGCGCAGGGCGACTGGTTCGACCTCTGCCGCGGTCCGCACATGGCCTCGACCGGGCAGATCGGCAATGCCTTCAAGCTGATGAAGGTCGCCGGCGCCTATTGGCGTGGTGACTCGAACAACCCGATGCTGACGCGCATCTACGGCACCGCCTGGGCCGACCAGGCGCAGCTCGACGCCTACCAGACGATGCTGGAGGAGGCCGAGAAACGCGATCACCGCAAGCTCGGCCGCGAGATGGACCTGTTCCATTTCCAGGAAGAGGGACCCGGCGTCGTCTTCTGGCACGCCAAGGGCTGGAAGATGTTCCAGAACCTGGTCAACTACATGCGCCGACGCCTCGACGAGCAGGGCTATCAGGAGGTCAACGCACCGCAGGTTCTGGACAAGAGCCTGTGGGAGACATCGGGCCACTGGGGCTGGTATCGCGACGCCATGTTCAAGG
>NZ_RZOJ01000281.1:0-8032 GCF_003998845.1 Mesorhizobium sp. M4A.F.Ca.ET.022.05.2.1
CCACCCGCGCGGCGCTTGCCGCCGTGCCGCCGTCGATCCGCTCGGCGGCGCTCGGGCTTGGCGCTTCCAAGATGCAGATGGTGTTCCAGCATATCCTGCCGCTTGCCGCCCCCGGCATCCTCACCGGCACCATCATCGGCCTGGCGCGCGCGCTCGGCGAAACCGCGCCGCTGCTCCTGATCGGCATGGTCGCCTTCGTCGCCGACTATCCGAAGACTCCGTTCGATCCGGCGACCGCGCTGCCGGTGCAGATCTACATGTGGGCCAACGAGGCCGAACGCGCCTTCGTCGAGCGTATGTCGGGCGCCATCATCATCCTGCTCGTCTTCCTCATGGCCATGAACATCACAGCGATCGTGCTCAGGCGCCGGTTCGAACGGCGCTGGTAAAAGAAGGCATCTGGTATGAACATCATGACCGAACAGTCTCTTGAAAACGCAGTGGGCGACAAGATGAACGCCAAGTCGAACGAAGTGATCAAGATGCGCGGCGACAAGGTCGGCGTGTTCTACGGCGAAAAGCAGGCGCTGTTCGACGTCAATCTCGACGTCCGCCTCAATCAGGTGACGGCGCTGATCGGACCTTCGGGCTGCGGCAAGTCGACCTTCCTGCGCTGCCTCAACCGCATGAACGACACCATCGACTCGGCGCGCGTGACCGGCAAGATCACGCTGGACGAGGAGGATATCTACGACAAGAACATCGACGTCGTGGAGCTCAGGGCTCGCGTCGGCATGGTGTTCCAGAAGCCCAACCCGTTCCCGAAGTCGATCTACGAGAATGTCGCCTACGGCCCGCGCATCCATGGGCTGGCCAAGCGCAAGGCCGACATGGACCAGATCGTCGAATCCAGTCTGAAGAAGGCGGCGATCTGGAACGAGGTGAAGGACCGCCTGCACGAGCCCGGCACCGGCCTGTCCGGCGGCCAGCAGCAACGCCTGTGCATCGCCCGCGCCATCGCCGTGTCGCCGGAAGTGATCCTGATGGACGAGCCCTGCTCGGCGCTCGACCCGATCGCCACCGCCCGTGTCGAGGAGCTGATCGACGAGCTGCGCCAGAACTACACGATCGTCATCGTCACCCACTCGATGCAGCAGGCGGCCCGCGTGTCGCAGCGCACGGCGATGTTCCATCTCGGCTACCTGGTCGAGGAGGGCGCCACCGACAAGATGTTCACCAACCCCGACGACAAACGCACCCAGGACTACATCACCGGCCGGTTCGGCTGATTTCCACGCACGAGGACAGGATCATGGGTGAACATCATACGGTTGCGTCTTTCGACGAGGATCTGGGAGCGATCAGCAAGCTGATCGCTGACATGGGCGATCTCGCCCGCTCGATGGTCGCCGGCTCGACGCGCGCGCTGCTCAATTCCGACAATGCCCTGGCGCAGCGCGTTGTTTCCGACGACGCCATCATGGATGCACGCCAGCGCGAACTCGACGACCGCGCCATCACGCTGATCGCCAAGCGGCAGCCGATGGCCAACGATCTGCGCGCCGTGGTCGGCTCCATCCGTATGGCGGGCGACCTCGAACGCATCGGCGACCTCGCCAAGAACATCGCCAAGCGTGTCGGTACCGTCGGCCTCAGCGTCACGCCGCGTGATCTCTCGCATTCCATCGACGGCATGGCGCAGCTTGTGCTGGTCCAGGTGCAGGGCGTCATCGAGCAATATGCCGCCGCGGATGCCGCGGCGCTTGCCAAGCTCCGCAACGACGACGAACGCATCGACGTCAAATACACCTCGGTGTTCCGGGAGCTCCTGACCTACATGATGGAAGATCCGCGCAACATCACCGCTTGCACGCATCTTCTGTTCTGCGCCAAGAACCTGGAGCGCATCGGCGACCATGTCACCAACATTGCCGAGAACGCCTACTACGTGCTGACCGGTCAGCAACTGCCCGCCAATCGTCCGAAGCTGGACGAGACGGCGATGTCGGCGCCGGCGGCCTGAGAAGAAGGGTGACCGGCTGATGATCGCGCCACGCATCATGGTGGTGGAGGACGAGGAGCCGCTGGGGGTGCTGCTCCGCTACAATCTGGAATCGGAAGGCTACCAGGTCGAGGTGGTCACACGCGGCGACGAGGCCGAGATCCGGCTGCAGGAAAACGTGCCCGATTTGCTGGTGCTCGACTGGATGGTGCCGGCGGTTTCCGGCATCGAGCTCTGCCGGCGCCTCAGGATGCGGCCGGAGACCGAGCGGCTGCCGATCATCATGCTGACGGCGCGCGGCGAGGAAAGCGACCGGGTGCGCGGCCTTTCGACCGGCGCCGACGACTATCTGGTCAAGCCGTTCTCTACGCCGGAGTTCATGGCGCGGGTGAAGGCGCTGCTACGCCGCGCCAAGCCGGAAGTCCTGTCCAGCATGCTCAAGGTCGGCGACATCGTGCTCGATCGCGAGTCGCATCGCGTTTACCGCAAGAAGAGCGAGATCCGGCTCGGCCCGACCGAATTCCGGCTGCTCGAATTCATGATGCGGCATCCCGGCCGGGTGTTCTCGCGCAGCCAGCTGCTCGACAATGTCTGGGGCGAGACGATCTACATCGACGAGCGCACCGTGGACGTGCATGTCGGGCGCTTGCGCAAGGCGGTCAACAATGGCCGCATGCCGGATGTCATCCGCACCATACGCGGCGCGGGCTACGCGATCAGGGAAGATTGACGCTCAGGCCACGCTCTTCCCGACGGCGCTGCCTTTCGCCTGGACGCCTGGTGCGAAAATCTCCTGGTCGACGAAGGTCAGCGCGCGCATGGCGCAGCCCTCGCGGATCAGCGGCAGTTCGTTCGGCTCGGTGTCGAACGAGATCGATTTCGAATGCTGGCCGCCGGCGGTCTGGGCGATCGCCTCGCGCAGCGCCGGCTCGATCAGGTCGAAGGCGGCGGCGCTGACGCCGACCATGGCGACGGGTGCGGGATCGATCAGCGCGAACAGGCTGCCGAGGCCGAAGCCGAGCGCCTCGCCGGCCTTGCGATAGGCTTGGCGCTCCGGACCGTCGCCGGCGCGCGCCCGCGCGGCGAGCGAGCGCATGTCGGCGTCGCTGACATCGACCGGCTCGGCGTCCTCGCCCATCTCCTTGGCATTGCGCCAGATGGCGTAGTTGCCGGCATAGGCCTCGACGCAGCCGCGCCGCCCGCAGCGGCAGAGCGCGCCGCCCGGCCGGTGGATCATATGGCCGAATTCGCCGCCCGAGGAATGGGTGCCGGTGAACAGCTCTCCCTTCAGCACCAGCCCCATGCCGATGCCGTGCGACAGCAGGATGGCGATGAAGTCGTCGCGGTAGCGGTCAGGGTCACGCCACTGCAAGGCCACCGCCATCATGTTGCAGTCATTCTCCATGGTAGCCGGAACGCCGAATTCGGCTTCCAGTATGTCGGCGAAGGCGATGTCGGTCTGCGGCGTGATCGGCGACCACAACATGGCGCGGGCATGGGTGTCGGTGATGCCCTGGATGCCCATGGCGATGCGGGCGACGCCGCGGACGTCGAGATCGGGATCCTCGAAGCGGCGCCGGACGATGGCCACGCATTCGCCGATCAGCTCGTCGCGCGGCATGATCGCCGTATCGAGGCGGCGCTGCTCTTCGGCAATGACCTGTCCGGCATAGTCGATGACGGCGACGGAAAGGAAGTTCAGCGACAGGACCACCGTCATCACTGCGGTGGCTTCCGGATTGAGCGCCAGCCCGACCTGCGGCCGACCGCGCTTCAGCGAAACAGCCTCATTTGCCTTGCTCTCGGTCAGGATGCCTTCCTGGATCAGGTCGGACGAGATCGCCGAGATGGTCGAATGGCTGAGGCCGGTGGTGGCGGCGATCTCGGTCCGCGACGGCTGGCCGGCGCGGCGCACGGCCGAAATCACCATCGCCCGGTTGCGTCGGCGCAGATCGTCGTGGCGGATTCCAACCGACATGCCCTATTTCCTCCCGGTCGTCGCGGCCGTTTTTGATCTCAAGGGGCCGTCGGCGGACACCATATGAATTGTGGCAGAAGCGGGCCGGCCTGTCATTTATTTATTACGGAGCTCGAAAAAAATTCGCAGGGGCGTCAGAATCCAGCAGAATCAATGTTGACAGCGCTCCGGCGTTGGATCACTATTTTTTCGAGGCTCGAAAAAAAGCCTCTATGCCGGCCTCAGGGCCAGTCTGGGTCGCGCCGCAATGGCGCAGGGAGGATATCATGAAGAAATTCGCAGCCGCCATGCTGGCGGGTGTCGCCATGTCGTTGACGCTCGCGTCGGTCGCCGAGGCGAAGGACAAGGTGATCGGTGTTTCCTGGTCGAACTTCCAGGAAGAACGCTGGAAGACCGATGAAGCGGCGATGAAGAAGGCCATCGAGGCGGCCGGCGACAAGTATATTTCCGCCGACGCGCAGTCCAATCCGGGCAAGCAGCTGACCGACGTCGAAAGCCTGATATCGCAGGGCGCCAACGCCCTGATCGTGCTGGCGCAGGACGCCTCCGCGGTCGGACCGGCGGTGCAGAAGGCGCTGGACGAAGGCATTCCGGTCGTCGGCTACGATCGGCTGATCGAGAACAAGGACGTCTTCTACCTGACCTTCGACAACAAGGAAGTCGGCCGCATGCAGGCCCGCGAAGTGTTCAAGGTCAAGCCGGAAGGCAACTATGTCTTCATCAAGGGCTCGGGCGCCGACCCGAACGCCGATTTCCTGTTCGCCGGCTCCATGGAGGTGCTGAAGGAAGCCATCGACGGCGGCAAGGTCAAGAATGTCGGCGAGGCCTATACGGATGGCTGGCTGCCGGCCAACGCGCAGAAGAACATGGAGCAGTTCCTGACCGCCAACGACAACAAGGTCGATGCGGTGGTGGCGGCCAATGACGGCACCGCCGGCGGCGTCGTCGCCGCGCTGACGGCGCAGGGCCTCGCCGGGACCGTTCCGGTGTCGGGCCAGGACGGCGACCACGCCGCGCTGAACCGCATAGCGCTCGGCACGCAGACCGTGTCGGTGTGGAAGGACGCGCGCGAGCTCGGCAAGAACGCCGCCGAGATCGCCTCGGCGCTCGCCGACGGCAAGAAGATGACAGACATCGCCGGCGTCAAGGATTTCACCACGCCGGGCGGCAACACCGTCAAGTCGCTGTTCCTGACGCCGGTGGCGATCACCAAGGACAACCTCAACGTGGTCATCGACGCGGGCTGGATCAAGAAGGACGAAGTCTGCGCCGGCGTTGCCGCCGGCGCCGTCGCCGCCTGCAACTGAGGCAGGCCTTCCGGTTTGAAGACTCGGCGCCGCGGCCCAAGGGCCGCGGCGTCCATCGAGCTTCGCTTCGCAACGGCTTCCGGCTTCAAGTGAGCCGGGAAAGCCAATAGAATCATGTTCCGGCAACCGCGCCAGACGGCAACCGGTGGGAGGAAATCATGACCGATACGACCTCAAGCACGGTCGCCGCGGACCGGGCACGCGCAGCCGAACTCAGCGCCGCCGGACGGTTCCTCAAGGCAACCGAACTCGACACGCGCATGCTCGGCATGGTCGGCGCGCTGCTGGTCATCTGGATCGGCATCCACGTCCTGTCGGGCGGGCTCTTCCTGACCCCGCGCAACCTTTGGAACCTGTCGGTGCAGACCTCCTCGGTGGCGATCATGGCGACCGGTATGGTGCTGGTCATCGTCATGCGCAACATCGACCTTTCCGTCGGCTCCGTCGAAGGCGTGGTCGGCATGATCATGGGCGTGGCGCAGGCCGAATTCCTCATTCGAGTCATTGGCTTCCAGTTCGGCAATCCGTGGCTCTGGATCATCGCGCTCGCCGCCGGCGTGGTGCTTGGCCTGGCGATCGGCGCGTTCCAGGGCTTCATCATCGCCTACATGGAGGTGCCGGCCTTCATCGTCACGCTGGGTGGCCTGCTGGTCTGGCGCGGCATGGCCTGGATGATCACCAGCGGCCGCACGGTCGCGCCGCTCGACGCCACTTTCCAGCTGATGGGCGGCGGACCGCGCGGCTCGATCGGCGCCACAGCCAGCTGGGTCGTCGGCGTCGTCGCCTGCGCGGCGGCCGCTTTCGCGCTGCTCAACGGCCGCTCGCAGCGCAAGCGGTTCAATTTCCCGCTGCGCCCGGTATGGGCCGAAATCTTCCTCGGCATCGTCGCCTGCGCTGCCATCCTCGGCGCCGTCTGGGTCGCCAATTCCTATCCGTGGCCGGTCGGCATCGTGCGCCAGTACGCCGAGCAGAAAGGCATCGCCATTCCCGAAGGCGGCCTGTTCATCGCCCATGGCATCGCCATACCGGTGCTGATGGCGGTCGCGGTCGGCATCGTCATGACCTTCATCACCAGGCGCACCCGCTTCGGCCGCTATGTCTTTGCCATCGGCGGCAATCCGGAAGCGGCCTCGCTCGCCGGCATCAACACGCGCTGGGTGACGATGAAGGTGTTCATGATTATGGGCGTGCTGGCCTCGATCAGCGCGGCGATCTCGTCGGCGCGCCTCAATGCCGCCACCAACGCGCTGGGCACGCTGGACGAGCTCCTGGTCATCGCCGCCGCCGTCATCGGCGGCACGTCGCTCGCGGGCGGCTCGGGAACCGTGCTGGGAGCCATGCTCGGCGCGCTTTTGATGCAGTCGCTGCAGTCAGGCATGGTGCTGCTCGGCATCGACTCGCCGCTGCAGAGCATCGTCGTCGGCGCGGTTCTGGTCGTCGCCGTCTGGCTCGACACCGTCTACCGCAAGCGAGTCTGAGCAAGAACTTCAGGGAGGAGACGCGACCATGGAAAAGACAGCTCCCACCACCGGCACGCCGCTGATCGACATGCGCAACATCTCGATCGCCTTCGGCGGCATCCGCGCCGTCGACGACGCCTCGATCGATCTCTTCCCCGGCGAGGTGGTGGCGCTGCTCGGCCACAACGGCGCCGGCAAGTCGACGCTTATCAAGATACTGTCCGGCGCCTACAAGCGCGACGCCGGCCAGATCTTCGTCAATGGCGAGGAGGCGCACATCTCCAACCCGCGCGACGCCAAGAAATACGGCATCGAGACGATCTACCAGACGCTGGCGCTCGCCGACAATGTCGACGCCGCGGCCAACCTCTTCCTCGGCCGCGAGCTGATGACCGGCTGGGGCACGCTCGACGATGTCGCGATGGAGGCCGAGGCGCGCAAGGTGATGGGCCGACTCAATCCGCGTTTCCAGCGCTTCAAGGAGCCGGTGATCAAGCTTTCCGGCGGCCAAAGGCAGTCGGTGGCAATCGCGCGCGCCATCCTGTTCAATGCCCGTATCCTGATCATGGACGAGCCGACGGCGGCACTCGGACCGCAGGAGACGGCGCAGGTCGGCGAACTGGTCAAGCAACTCAAGGCCGACGGCATCGGCATCTTCCTGATCAGCCACGACATCCACGACGTGTTCGAGCTCGCCGACCGGGTCTGTGTGATGAAGAACGGCCAGGTCGTCGGCACCGCGCGCACCAGCGACGTCACCCAGGACGAGGTGCTCGGCATGATCATCCTCGGCAAATGCCCGCCTGGCGCCATTCCTGGGCCGGGAGCGCTGAAGATCGCCGCTTGAGTCTGTAAGCCGGCTAAGTGACGCTCGCGGATGGGCCAGGCGTCATGATGGTTTGACCTCGCCATTGTGTTGCCGCGGCGACTTGCTCATAAAGGAGCGTATGCTCAGGGGCACCGCCATCCTTTGAAGAAGTTCTTCCCGATCGTCGCCTTCATCGCCGTCGCGCTGATCAGCCTGACGATGGCGGGGTTCGCCTATTTCGCCACGCAGGAAGCGGCGCGAATCAAATTCGATGCGACAGCAGACGACGCGCTCAACCGCATCGAGAGCCGTATCGATCTCCATCTTTCGCTGCTGCGCTCGACCCAGGCGCTGTTCGACGCCCGCAATGGCGACATTTCACGCGGCGAGTTCAAGGCGTTCTTCAGCGCGCTCGATGTCGACAACAATTTCGCCGGCCTGCGCGGCATCGGCTTCCTGCGGCTGGCCAAGGCCGGCGACGAGGCGGCGGTCGAGCGCGACATCCTGCGCGACCACGGCGTCGCCCATCAGGTCTAC
>NZ_RZOJ01000282.1:0-8020 GCF_003998845.1 Mesorhizobium sp. M4A.F.Ca.ET.022.05.2.1
GGAGACGAGTGCAGCGACCGGCGCGCCGGCGGGGATCACGGTTCCGCCGATCTCCACCGCGCGCGTCGTCTGGCGTGTCTGGGTGCCGATCGGCGCCACCCAGCGCAGGCCCTCGTCGACCGCCCTCGGCACGAACGTCTCGGGGTCGTCGAGCACCTGCCGCAGTTGTTCGGGATGGGCGAGCAGCCCGGCAAGGATCGAGCCGGCGCCATGGCCGGGCTCCTGCATGCCGCCGAGCAGGATGATCTTGATGCTCGGCATCAGGAAATCGATCGCACGGGTTTTCCCCTCCGGCATGCCGTCATGCAGCATGTGCGAAAGCGCCGAGTCGTCGGGCTCGCGGGCGAGCCGCTCAAGCGTCGGCAGGATGGCGGCGCCGACCTCGGCGCTGATCGCATCGGCGACCTCTTGCCGCTTCGGGTCGTTCTCGAAATTGATGGCGCCCTGGGCGAGGCCATAGAACCAGCGCCGCAGGGTCGGCATGTCGATGTCGTCGAGGCCGAGCGAGCGCGCCAGGCTGAGTGTCGACACCGGCTCGAAATAGTCTGCCATCAGTTCCGCCGTGCCCTGTTCGGCGATCTGGTCGAGAAAGGGCCCGGCGATCGAGCGCACGAGGTCGCCGGCATAGGAGGCGACGGTGCGCGGCCGATATTTTGGATCGACGCCCTGGCGAAGGTCTTTGTGCGTCTCGCCGTCGGTGGTCAGGATGGTCGGCTTGCCGAAGGAGCGTTCGACCGGCGACGTGCCGACCACCGCCGAGAAGATGTCGGGCGACTTGGCGACGGTCTCGACATCCTTCCAGCGGGTGACGAACCAGAGGTTGACCGCCGGCACATAGGCGACCGGGGCGCTGCGCCTGAGCTCGGCATAGATCGGGTAAGGATCGGCTTCCAGCGCCTCGACGGTGATCTCGTCGGCAAAGCTCAATGCCGTCACTCCCTCTGCGATGGAAGGGGCGGCGTCAGCCGCCGCCCCTGACTTCTTTCAGTCCTTCAAAGGCACTCCGAGATTTTCGAAGGCGACTGGATCGCGGCCCTTCAATGCACTCGCCAGCAACAGGCCGACCACGGCGGCGATCAGCACCAGGGACGGCAGGAACACGCCGAGGAAGCCGCCAGCGCCCGACAGGCTGCCGAAATTGATGACGATCAGGTAGATGATGATGACGAAGGCGATGAAGGTCAGCCCCGGCAGCACGGTGGTCTTCAGCGCGTTTTCCTGGGCGGACGGATTGGCGCGGAAGTACATCACCACGGCCAGCGAGGCCACGGCCATCATCACGATGACGCCGAGCGTCGCGACATTGGTCAGCCACGAAAACAGCGCCAGCACCGGGTCGAGCCCGAGCACGGCGAAGAGCCCGACGACAACAGCGGCAAGCACGGTCTGGATGACCGAGGCGACATGCGGGCTCTGGTGCGCCGAATGGGTCACGCCGATGGTCTGTGGCAGCAGCTTCTCACGGCCCGCAACATAGATGTAGCGGGCGACCGCGTTGTGGAAGGCCAGCACGCCAGCGAACAGGCTCGACACGAACAAGATGCTCATGGCGTGGGTGAGCGGCGTGCCGGCATAGCGATCGGACAGGCCGAACAGGAAGGTGGTCGGATCCTGCAGGCCCTGCAAGGCTGGCAGCAGCTTGTCGACACCGGCGCCGACCGCCATCAGCCAGGCGGTGACCATGTAGAACAGGCCGATCAGGATGACGGAGAAATAGGTGGCGCGCGGAATGGTGACCTTGGGGTCGCGCGCCTCCTCGGCATAGATGGTGGTCGCCTCGAAGCCGATGAAGGCGGCGAAGCAGAACAGGATGGCGATCGCCGGCGCGCCGCTCGTGATCTGGCTCCAGCTGAACGGTGCCGCCGACAGGCCGGTGTCGCCGCCGGTCCTGAGGATCGTCAGGTCGAGGATCAGCACCACGACATATTCGGCAAGCACGAGCACGGTCAGGATCTTGGCCGACAGGTCGACCTGGCGGTAACCGAGCACGGCGACTATGGCGATGGCGATGAAGCTCCACACCCACCAGGGCAAAGCGATGCCCCAACCGGCGAACAGGCCGGCGGTCGCGGCGCCAAGCAAGCCCATGACACCGATCTGCATGGCGTTGTAGGACAGGATGGCAATCAGCGCCGTCGCGCCGCCGGCGAGGCCGCCGAGCCCGCGCGCCGCGTAGGCATAGAAAGCTCCCGCATTGCCGACGTGACGCGACATGGCGACGTAGCCCACCGCGAACAACAGCAGCAGAACCGTCACGATGAGATAGGTGCCGGCAAAACCGGCGCCGTTGCCCATCAGCATGCCAAGCGGCGTGCCACCCGCCACAGCCGTGAGCGGCGCCGCGGCCGAGATCACCATGAAGGTGATGGCGCCAACGCCAAGGCTGTTCTTCCTCAGCCGGTTCAGTTCGCCGGCTTCAATTGTCGTCATCTTTCCCTCCAGATCCGCGCTTGCGGAAACCAAGTGTCCCTGAAATGCCGGGCCTTCTGCTGGGCCATCAACGTTTCACTATTTGCAACAGCATTTCGAATATAGACTTGCAAAGGAATCGACTTGCTGTCAAGTTAATTCGCACGTTAAGTATCTGATGGAGGATCAGACCGGGATGGGCACGGTGAGCAAAGCCATTTCGCTGCTGGAAATGCTCGGCCGCAGCGCGCCCGAGACGGCGCTTGCCGACCTTGCCAGGCGCGCCGGTTTCGACAAGGCGACGACGCGGCGGCTACTGGTCTCGCTCATCGAGCACGGGCTGGTGGAGCAGGACGAAGCCACGCGGCTCTACCGGCTGGGCGCCGGCATCGCGCGGCTGGCGCTGATGCGCGAGGCGCAGTTTCCGTTCCTGCGCATGGCGGTGCCGGTGGTCGAGCAGCTGGCGGCCGAGACCGGCGAGACCGTGCATTTGTCGGAATATTCAAAGCGCGGCCTGATTTCGGTCCATGTCATCGAGTCGGCCAAGGCCAACCGCGTCAGCGTGCAACTTGGCGAGGTGCTGCCGATGCATGCGACGGCGTCCGGAATTGCCTTCCTGGCGTTCACCGAGGAGCATGTCCGCGCCGGCGTCCTCGCGGGACCGCTGCCGGCCTTCACGCCCTACACGATCGGCGACGCCGAAACGCTCGCCGAACATATCGCCGCCGCCCGCGCGCGCGGCCATTCGACCGGCTCGCAAGGCTATGAGGAAGGCGTGCTCAGCGTCGCGGCACCGATCCTCGGCGCCGACGGTTTCGCCATCGGCACCGTCGCGGTCGCGGCACCAAGGGTGCGGATCCAGAAGGGCGACATCGAGCGTCACGGCGCCAGCGTCGCCGCGGCGGCGCGCGGCATCAGCGAGCGGCTTTTCGGCAGGCTGCCGGGCCGCAAGCGGGCATGACAACAACGACATTGCAGGGAGAACCGACTGTGGAGGAGACACGCCGTATCCTGGTTATCGGCACCGGCGACACCAAAGCCGACGAGCTTCTGTTCATGCGCGAGCGCATCGAGGCGGTCGGCGGCGTCGCCGTGATGATGGACGTCAGCGTGCTCGGCGACCCGCCCTACCGGCCGGCCTATGACAGGCACGCGGTGGCAAAGGCCGCCGACACGACGATCGAGGCGATCATCGCCAGCGGCGACGAGAATTCGGCGATGACGCTGATGGCGCTCGGCGCCTCGCGGCTGGCGCGCGCGCTCCACGACAAAAGCGAGATCGACGGCGTCATCGCGCTCGGCGGCTCGATGGGCACCGACCTTGCGCTCGACGTGGCGCTGGCGCTGCCGCTCGGCGTGCCGAAATTCGTCGTCTCGACGATCGCCTATTCGCATCTTCTGCCGCCCGAGCGGATCGCCACAGACCTGATGATGATCCTTTGGGCCGGCGGGCTCTATGGCCTCAACAGCGCCTGCAAGGCGGTGCTGTCGCAGGCCTGCGGCGCGGTGGTGGGTGCCGCGCAGGCCGTCGTCAAGCCGGACGCGGCAAAGCCGCGGATCGGCATGAGCTCGCTCGGCAAAAGCTGCCTGCACTATATGGTGAGGCTGAAGCCGGAGCTGGAAAAGCGCGGCTACGAGGTGATCGTCTTCCACACCACCGGCATGGGCGGACGGGCGCTGGAGGCGATCGCGGCGCAAAAGGGTTTTGTCGCGGTGATGGATTTCAGCCTGCAGGAACTCGCCAACCAGCTCACCGGCTCGGTGGTGAATTCCGGCACCGACCGGCTGGAGAATGCGGGCCGGCAGGGCATCCCGCAGATCGTCGCGCCCGGCGCCGTCGACATGGTGGATTTCCCGACCTGGCAAACGGTGCCCTCGCGTTTCATCGAGCGGCCCTACCATGCGCACAACCGGCTGCTCGCCTCGGTGACCTCGGACGCCTCGACCCGCAAGGAGATCGCGCGCGCCATCGGGGAGAAGCTCGCCGCGGCGACCGGCCCGACCGCCTTCATCCTGCCCGCCGGCGGCATCCAGCAATGGGACCAGGAAGGCGAGCCGCTGCATGACCCAGAGGCGCTGTCGGCCTTCGTCGAGGAGATGCGT
Organism: Mesorhizobium sp. M4A.F.Ca.ET.022.05.2.1; assembly: GCF_003998845.1. Taxonomy (NCBI): domain Bacteria; kingdom Pseudomonadati; phylum Pseudomonadota; class Alphaproteobacteria; order Hyphomicrobiales; family Phyllobacteriaceae; genus Mesorhizobium; species Mesorhizobium sp. M4A.F.Ca.ET.022.05.2.1. The sequence continues at coordinate 4,513 of NZ_RZOJ01000282.1, forward strand.
GCCAGCGTGCCTGCCAATGCCGAGCTGCACGAGATCGCCGGACACATCAATGACGCCGCCTTCTGCGCCAAGGCGCTGGAGATCTTCGACCGCTGGGTCGCCGACGGCATAGTACCGCCGGGCCGCAGGCAAGCCGCATGAGCGGGTCGCTGCCAAAGGCGATGGTGCTCGATTTCGGCGGCGTAGTCACCCGCACGCTGTTCGAGACGCATGCGCTGACTGAGCGCGCGCTGGGTCTGGCGCCGGGCACGCTTGCCTGGCGCGGCCCGTTCGACCCGGCCTCCGATCCTTTGTGGCGGGCCATGCAGGCGGACGAGATCAGCGAGCGCGACTACTGGAGGACGCGCACGCGGGAGGTCGGCCAGCTGGTCGGCGAGGACTGGCGCGACATGTCGACCTTCGTGCAGCGGGCGCGCGGCGCCGACCCGCAGGCCGTAATCCGGCCCGAGGCAGAACGGGCGATCCGGACGGCGCACGCGGCCGGCATCAGGCTGGCCATCCTCTCCAACGAGCTCGACCTGTTCTACGGCACGCAGTTCCGCCAGCGGCTGCCGCTGCTCTCGCTGTTCGAGGCCATAGTCGACGCGACTTATACCAACGTCCTCAAGCCCGATCGCCTGGCCTATGCGATGGTCGGCGAGGCGCTGGAGCTGCCGCTTGGCGAATGCGTCTTCGTCGACGACCAGCAGCGCAACATCGACGGCGCCACCGCCGCCGGCATGCTGACCGTGCATTTCGACGTCGCCCAGCCGGCGCGAAGCTATGCCGAGGCGCTCGGCCATTTCGGCCTCGCCCTCCCCCAATTGGAAACCGGAGTTCCCACCGATGCGTGACATCAACTTCCTCACCGAGAACAACGCCAAGCCGATCTGGCATCCGATGGCGCATCCGGCCGAGATGCGGGCGACGCCGCCGAAGATCATCATGAAGGGCGACGGCGTCTCGGTGACCGATGCCGACGGCCGCACCGTACTCGATGCGGTCGGCGGCTTGTGGAACGTCAACCTCGGTTACAGCTGCGACCCGATCAAGAAGGCGATGGCCGCGCAGCTCGATGCGCTCCCCTATTATTCCGGCTTTCGCGGCACCTCGACAGGACCGTCGATCGAGCTTGCCTACGAGCTCACCGACTGGTTCGCCCCGGAGGGCATGGTGCGTGCCTTCTTCACCTCGGGCGGATCGGATTCGGTCGAGACGGCGCTGCGGCTCGCGCGCCAATATTGGAAGATCCGCGGCCAGGGCGACCGGACGAAGTTCCTGGCGCTGAAGAAGGGCTATCACGGCACGCATTTCGGCGGCGCCTCGGTCAACGGCAACGCCAATTTCCGCCGCAACTACGAGCCGCTCTTGCCCGGCGTCTTCCACACCCCGGCGCCATGGACCTACCGCAACCCGTTCGACGAGACCGACCCGGCGAAGCTGGCCAAGCTCTGCGCCCGGGCGATCGAGGACGAGATCGCCTTCCAGGGCGCCGACACCATCGCCGCCTTCATCTTGGAGCCGGTGCTCGGCGCCGGCGGCGTAATCGTTCCGCATGAAAGTTTCATGCCGCTGGTGCGGGCGATCTGCGACCGTCACGACATCCTTCTGATCGCAGACGAGGTGGTGACCGGCTTCGGCCGCACCGGTGCGTGGTCCGGCTCACGGCTCTCCGGCGTGAAGCCCGATTTCATGACCATCGCCAAGGCGATCACGTCCGGCTACTTCCCGCTCGGCGCGACTCTGATCGGCGCCAAGGTCGCCGACGCGTTCGAGGCCGACAAGACGAGCTTCGGTGCCATCGGCCACGGCTACACCTATTCCGGCCATCCGGTCGGCTGCGCGGCCGGGCTGGCGGCGCTCGCCGAGACAAAACGGCTTGCCGTCAACGAGAACGCGGCGGCGCGCGGCGTCGAGCTCGGCAAGGTTCTGGAAGCGCTGAAGGCGAAGCACGCTTTGGTCGGCGATGTCCGCTACCAGGGCCTGATGGCGGCGCTAGAGCTCGTCTCGGACCGCGCCGCCAAGAAGCCGGCCGACAAGAAGACATTGGCCGTGGTGGCCGATGCCGCCTACCAGGCCGGCGTCATGCTGCGCGTCTCCGGCAACACCGTCATCCTGTCGCCGCCGCTGGTCATCTCGGCGGCCGATGTGGCGAAGATCGGCGAGGCGCTGGATGCCGGGTTGTCTGCTGCGGCGTGAGTAAGTGAGTAGTGAGTAGTGAGTAGTGAGTAGTGAGTAGTGAGTAGTGAGTAGTGAGTATGAGTAGAATTTCGGCTCGAACATTTGTTCAATCCTCGCTCCGTTTACTACCTACTACTCACTACTCACTCTTTGTCTCCGCCACGTCGCCGGCGGCAAGCCAACCCCCTGCCGAAAGAAGCGCGAGAAATAGGCGGGGTCGTTGAAGCCGGTCTCGTAGGCGATGTCCTCGACCGTGCGTATGGTGAAGAGCAGCAGGCGCTTGGCTTCGATCAAGCGCCGGTCGCCGATAGCCTGCCGCACGCCTACGCCCAGCACCTGGCGCGCGGCCTTGTCGAGCAGGTGGCGGGTGGTGCCGAGTTCCTCGACATAGCGCTCGACCGGCCAGTCGTCGCGAAAATGGCGGTCGATCAGGCGCCGCAGCCGGCCGCCGAGCGCCACCGCCGCCGGCACCGTCACCGCTTGCGATTGCGCATCGAGGCGGGCGATGCCCGACAGCGCCACCGCGATCAGCGGCGGCAGGATTCTTTCCACGCCGGGCAGCCTGTCGGCATATTCCGCCTGGATCATCCTGACCGTATTACCCAACCTCTCCCACAGCGCGCCCTCGCCGCGCCCCGTGACGAAAACCGGCTGGTCGAGCGGCAGCGCGGACTGCTCGGCGATGGATGCGAGCGCCGCATCGGCGACCGAGACGACGATGGCATCGGTGCCTGGTTCGATGTCGAAGCCATGGACCACGCCGCTCGGCATGAAGCTCACGGTGGGAGCGGAAAAACTCCAGGTCTTGTCCTCGATCCGATAGGTGCCGCTGCCACCCGTCCAGAAGGTGATCTGCGCCATTTGCGGATGTTTGTGCGCCAGAACCTGGCCGCGATGCACGGAAGCGCGCGCCTGCACCGTCTCGACATGCAGGAAACCGACGTCGAGCGCCCGTGCCGGCTCGCCGTAGACGAAGAATTCGGGAATGGCGGTCTGGCTCATGGCGGCCCGAAAAAGTCCAAGTGATTTATCGCTTTCGTCCATAAACCATCGCGCGGCTTGCGGCTACTCTCCACCAATCAAAGGGAGGATCATGATGCGATCGGAAGATTTCCGGGCCGACACGAAACGGCCGTTCACAGGCGCCGAATATCTCGCGAGCCTGCGCGACGGGCGCGAGGTGTATATCAATGGCGAGCGGGTCGCCGATGTCACCAGCCATCCGGCGATGCGCAATTCGGCGCGTTCGCTGGCCCGCCTCTATGACGCCTTGCACGACCCCAACCGGCAGGCGGCGCTGACCGCGCCGACCGATACCGGCTCGGGCGGCTATACGCATAAATATTTC
>NZ_RZOJ01000283.1:0-7974 GCF_003998845.1 Mesorhizobium sp. M4A.F.Ca.ET.022.05.2.1
ATATCGTCGAACACGAAGTCCTGGTCGAGCGACGCCGCAAGCTCGTCGTCAAGCGCGTTGCGGGCCGCGGCTTCGAAAGCCGGCTCTTTCGGTTGCGCGACGGCTTTGCTCTCCTCCGCGCCGAACTCGCCCATCAGTTCCTTCTCGAGGTCGATGTCGAAATCGCCCTCCGCGGCAGGCTGATTGGCGGGCGCAGCCTTCTGGACAGGCGCCTGCGGCTTTACCGGCTGGCGCGGGTCGAAACCCATGATCCTGGTCAGTTCCGCAAACGGATCGTCGTCAGCGATGTCGTTGCGATCGGCTACTTTCAGCTGGGTTCTGTCTGCCATTATTGTTCCCGAACTCGCACACAGTCGGACGCCATGGACGTCGCGCAGGGTTGGCCCTTACCAGCGCAATGTGGGCAAAAGGTGACAGGTTTTTTAGTCAAACCTAACGCATCTCGGTGGGCGCATCCGCCCCTATCAGCGTCAGGCCGGACGTCAAAACGTCCGAAACAGCCTGCACCAGCCCTAGTCTGGCATACGTCAATTGTCGGTCGTTAACCTTAACAAAACGTAAGTCGGGATTATCGGTCCCCCGGTTCCAGTGTCCATGGAAGCTGGAAGCCAGATCGTAGAGGTAGAATGCCAGCCTGTGCGGCTCCAATGCAAGAGCCGCGGACTCAATCAGCCTGGGATATTCAGCCAGCTTCCGGATCAGGCCGATTTCGCCCTCGTCCGAGAGCGAAGCCACCGAAGCCGTCAGCCGGTTGCGATCGAAATTAGCCTCGCCCAACTGCTCGCTCGCCTGCCGGAACACCGAGTGGCAGCGCGCCGAGGCGTACTGCACGTAGAACACCGGATTATCCTTCGATTGCTCGGTCACCTTGGCGAAATCGAAGTCGAGCGGCGCGTCGTTCTTGCGGTAAAGCATCATAAAGCGGATCGGATCGCGACCGACCTCTTCGACCACCTCGCGCAGTGTGACGAAATCGCCGGAGCGCTTGGACATGCGGACCGGCTCGCCGTCGCGGAACAACTTCACCAGTTGGCAAAGCAGCACTGTGAGCTTCACCTCGTCGCCGGCGATGGCCCGGGCGAGCGCCTCCAGCCGCTTGACGTATCCGCCATGGTCGGCGCCCAGCACATAGATCAGGTCGACGAAGCCGCGCTCCACCTTGTCCTTGAGGTAGGCGACATCGGCGGCGAAATAGGTGAAGGAACCGTCCGACTTGACCAGCGCCCGGTCCATGTCGTCGCCGACGGCCGTCGAGCGGAACAGGGTCTGCTCGCGGTCTTCCCAGTCGTCCGGCTTCTCGCCCTTGGGCGGCGGCAGCTTGCCCTTGTAGATATGACCCTTCAGCGTCAGGTCGGCGATCGCCGCCCTGATCTTCTTGGCATGGTCGGCGTGCAGCGTGCGCTCGGAGAAGAACACGTCGTGATGCACGTTGAGCAGCGCCAGGTCCTCACGGATCATCGCCATCATTGCGTCGATAGTGCGATCCTTGACGATGGCCAGCGCCTCGTCCTCCGGCATCTGCAGCAGTTTGCCGCCGAACTCCTGCGCCAGCGCCTGGCCGACCGGCACGAGATAGTCGCCCGGATAGAGGCCGGGCGGGATCTCGCCGATCGTCTCGCCGAGCGCCTCGCGATAGCGCAGCAGGGCCGAGCGGCCGAGCACGTCGATCTGCGAGCCAGCGTCGTTGATGACATATTCCTTGGTCACATCGTAGCCGGCGAAGGCCATCAGATTGGCGAGCGTGTCGCCCACCACCGCGCCCCGGCAATGGCCGACATGCATGGGCCCGGTCGGATTGGCCGAGACATATTCGACATTGGCCTTGCGGCCGCCGCCGATGGTCGAGCGGCCATAGTTGCGACCTTCGCCGAGGAGCGCCGCCAGATGCGCCTGCCAGAACCCATCCTGCAGCCTGAGATTGACGAAGCCCGGACCGGCGACGTCGGCCGCCGCGACGTCGGCGTCGCCACGCAGCGCCTCGGCCAGCCTTTCGGCCAACGCGCGCGGGTTCTGCCCGGTCGGCTTGGCCAGCACCATCGCGGCGTTGGTGGCGAGATCGCCATGGCTGGCGTCGCGCGGCGGCTCGACGGCGATGCGCGACAAGTCGAGCAACGCGCCATCCTTGTCTCTCAGATCAAGCGCTTCGACGGCTTTTATGACTCGCGCGTTGAAATCGGCGAATATGTTCATTGGGTCTGGCTCTGGCGGCTGTGCAAGGGAATCCGGCTCGTTGGCCGGCAAAATCGCGTCCGCCCTAGCTCAAATCGGGCGTGTGGTCAAACAAGCGCCGATGTTCCTTCAGCGCATAGGTGTCGGTCATGCCTGCCAGGAAATCCGCCACGGCGCGCGCCTTGATGCGGTCCTGCGCTCTATCGAGTCCTTCGCGCCAGCCGTCCGGCATGGCGCGCGGGTCGGCGAAATAGAAGTCGAACAGGTCGCGCACGATCCGTTCGGCATCGGCCCGCACCCGCATGACCTCGCTGTGCCGGTAAAGGTGCTTGTAGAGAAAGGCTTTCAACTCCTTCTCGGTCGCGGCCATGCCGGCCGAGAAGGTCACCATCGTCTCGCCCGCCGCCCGCACCGCGTCGGCGCTCTCGGGCTTTAGCCGCCCGAGGTTGGCGTGGGTGGAGGCAATCACGTCCTCGACCATCATGGTGATCTGCCGCCGCATCAGCTCGTGGCCGGTGCGCACCGGATCGAGCGCCGGGTAGCGCGCTCGTACGCTCGCCAGGATCGAGCCCGGCAAGGTGACGTCCTCCAGCATGTCGAGCGTCAGGAAGCCCGACCGCAGACCGTCGTCGATGTCATGGGTGTTGTAGGCGATGTCGTCGGCGATCGCCGCGCATTGCGCCTCGATGCCGGCGAATCGGTCGAGCTCGAGATCGTGCAATTGCGAATAGTCACGGATCGCCTGCGGCACCGGGCCCTTCAGCCCCTGCCCTTTGGCATTCGTCAATGGCCCGTTGTGCTTGACCAGCCCCTCCAGCGTCTCCCAGGTGAGGTTCAGACCGTCGAACTCGGCATAGCGCCGCTCCAGCCGCGTCACCACGCGCAGCGACTGCGCATTGTGGTCGAAGCCGCCCCAGGCGGCCATCTTCTCGTTCAACGCCTCCTCGCCGGTATGGCCGAACGGCGTATGGCCAAAATCATGCACCAGCGCCACCGCCTCCGCCAGATCCTCGTCGCCGCGCAGCGCCCGCGCCAGCGCGCGTGCGATCTGCGCCACTTCGATCGAATGCGTCAGCCTCGTGCGATAGTGGTCGCCCTCATGCGCGACGAACACCTGCGTCTTGTGCTTCAGGCGGCGGAAGGCGGTCGAATGGATGATGCGGTCGCGATCGCGCTGGAACGGCGTGCGGGTCGGGCTTTCGGCCTCCTCGAACAGGCGGCCGCGCGAGCGCGCGGGATCGCTGGCATAGGCGGCGCGCGGCCGGTAGCCGAACCCTATGTCCCCGAGAGCATCCTTGCCCTGCCGCACGTCCATTCACCCACCAGTTGACTTGGCCCCGCCCGCTTCATACCTATCATATGAAACCGAAAGCAAGGTGACGCCGATGGGCGCGGATGCCAAGACTGCCATGAAGGTCGAGATGACCGACGCCGCCGCCAAGCGGATCGCCAGGATCGTTTCCGGCGAGCCGGGCAAGACGGCGCTGCGCGTCTCGGTCGAAGGCGGCGGCTGCTCCGGCTTTTCCTACAAGTTCGACCTCGTCGACACGCGCAACGACGACGACGTCGCCATCGAGAAGGACGGCGCCACCGTGCTGATCGATGACCTGTCGCTGGTCTATATGGGCGGCTCGGTGATCGACTTCGTCGACGACCTGATGGGCCAGTCGTTCCAGATTAGGAACCCCAATGCCGTCGCCTCCTGCGGCTGCGGCACGAGCTTCAGCATTTGAAGACATGACGCCGCTTCTCGACGGCAATGAAGACCCGAGGACGGTCTTAGTCGCCCGCGAGATAGAAGCGATTTCCGATGTCGATATTGTTGGTTGGGCCGGTCTTCACGTTGCATCGCCAAGCTACGCCGACGATGATGACTACATCGAGCTGGTGCGGTGCAATCCGAGAAACGCATTGGGTCTGGGGAAAACTCATGGCCACCTGAAGTCGCTGGTCGCGCGGCGGTTTCCTGATTTCGACGACAGTTCCGTGGAAGCCGGTGAGATGGCGCGGAAGCTGTTCTTGCGCCGCATTCGCCGCTACCTGCAAGGTGAGATCCGGCCCTTCCAAATTTGCCTTATGGTCTCCCCTATCGAGCAGAAATACGACTCCCCGCACTGGCTCGGTGGGCTCTTCGACGCCTGCGACTGGATGGACGAGCGGACAACGCTCGAGCAAGCATTGCACCTCAGGGACGCGATCGAGCAGATACTATCGGACAATGGCGAACACCAACCCTACGGGGTGGTTGAATGAGCGGCGTCGGCGCGGTCCGTCAGGTCGCGCTCTCGGCCGGCCGCGATCTCGACATCACGCTCGCCTTCTGGCGTGACGTGCTCGGCATGGGCGTGCATGCGCGCTACGATCCGCCGGGCATCGCCTTCATCATGGCCGGCGACGTGCGCCTGTTCTTCACCGATGGCGTGCCGGCGGGCATCGTCTATCTCGACATTACCGGCCTCGAAGCCTTCCATGCGCAGGCGAAGGCCGCGGGCATTCCCTTCACCGCGCCGCCGGCACTCGTCCATCGCGACACCGAGGGCCAGTTCGGTCCGGCGGGGGAAAGCGAGTGGATGGCCTTCCTAAAGGACCCGGCAGGCAATACGATCGGCCTCGTCGAACGCCTCCCGTCCGAAGATCCCAAGGGCAATCCATGAAAATCGTCACCTGGAACATCAACGGCGTGCGCGCCCGCATCGGCAACCTCACCCACTGGCTGACCGAAAGCGCGCCCGACATCGTCTGCCTGCAGGAGATCAAATCGGTCGACGAACAGTTCCCGCGCGCCGAGGTCGAGGCGCTCGGCTACAATGTCGAGACCCATGGCCAGAAGGGCTTCAACGGCGTCGCCCTCCTGTCGAAGCTGCGCTTCGACGAAGTTATCAAGGGCCTGCCCGGCGATGACGAGGACGAGCAGGCGCGCTTCATCGAGGGCGTGTTCTCGACCGACAGGGGCGCGCTGCGTGTCGCCTCGCTCTATCTGCCGAACGGCAATCCGATCGACGACGAGAAGAAGTTCTCCTACAAGCTGTCCTGGATGGCGCGGCTGGAGAGGTGGGCGCAGGAGCGGCTGCGGCTCGAGGAGGCGCTGGTGCTGGCCGGCGACTACAATGTCATCCCCGAAGCCGCCGACGCCCGGTTCCCGGACAACTGGCTGGGCGACGCGCTGTTCCAGCCGCAGACGCGGCAGGCCTTCCGTCGGCTGAAGAACCTCGGCTTCACCGAAGCAGTGCGCGCCGTCACCGATTCGTCCGATGTCTACACGTTCTGGGACTATCAGGCCGGCGCCTGGCAGAAGAACAACGGCATCCGCATCGACCACCTGCTTTTGTCGCCCGAAGCCGCCAACCGTTTTTCCTCGGCCTCGGTCGAAAAGCATGTCCGCGCCTGGGAGAAGCCATCCGACCACGTGCCGGTGGCGATCGAACTGGCGCTGCAGCCCGCCTGACGGCTACTCACGCAAATCTCCGCAAAACCCTGATATCGCCACAAATTGCGCGTTTGATGCGACTTGCTGCGGGGGTTCGATGGCGATCCGGTTTGTTCTTTGCTCGGCTGGTCTTGTGTTGGCGTTGATCGCGCCGGCACCGGTGCTTGCCGCCCAGGCATGCCTTGCCAACGGCAAATCGTTCAAGATTGGTGAGACCGCCTGCCTGACGATTGCCGGCGAAAGCCACCTCGCCCGCTGCGACATGGTTCTCAACAACACCTCGTGGACCAAGATCCATGACGACTGCCGGGGCACGACCCCGCCGGTCATGACCACGCCGATCTCGACGCCTGCGCCAAGCATGGTGCCGACGGAACCGACCGAGAACTGATTTACCTGGGGTGACTGGGCAGCGGCGCGGCTTACTGGTCGCCGCCGCCCTTCGTCAGGATGTCGTCGGCCAGGGAGATGGCCGTGCGGCGGTCGGCTTCGCCGGCGGCGGCGAAGGCCTCTTCCTGCATGCTGCGGATCCACGGCTGGTCGGCCGGTGCGGCACGCTCGAGTGCGGCCGTCATCATCGCCAGGCCGCGCACCACCTTGCCGCTCTGGAACAGGAGGTTGCCGAGCGTCGCCTGCGCGCCGGCATGGCCCTTCTCGGCCGCCAGTTGGAGCCAGCGCCCGGCCTGCTTGACGCTTGCCTTGACGCCGCCCTCGCCCTTCAGGAACATCTGCCCGATCTCGAATTGGGCGTTCGGATTGCGGTAGTTGGCGGCCGCGCGCATGTAGTATTCCTGCGCCGCGACCTCGTTCTCCGTGACGGGGCTGCCGGGTATGCCCTTGCGCAGATAGTCGCCGAGCGCCACCAGCGCGTCGGAGACATAGCTCTCCTCCGGCGAACCCGGCTCGACATCCTGGTCGACGATCTCCGAGAAGAACTTGAAGGCCGCATAGTCGTCGCGTGCCACGCCGTCGCCTTCGGCATACATGCGCGCAAGCTTCCAGGTGGCGCCAATCTGGCCGTTCTCGGCGGCGTATTTATAAGCCTCGACCGCCTGGTCCTTGTGGCCGTTCTTGTAGGCGGAAAAGCCGAACTGGAACACCGCCCACGGGCTGGACTGCGGCTTCACGCCGGTCTTGTCGTCGAATACCTTGTCGTCGAAGGCCATGGCTTGGCCCACGGCGCCCAAGGTCGCCACAGCGACCAGTGCCGAAAAGACAGACGACCTCAACACCTCAGATATCCGCATAGCAATGTGTTTCTTTCGCACCGCCCGGGTGGGTCACCGCGCCGTCGCGGGCCGATCCGACCGTCTGCGCATATTTCCAGATCGCGCCCGACTGATAGTCGGTCTTGCGCGCCTTCCACGTCTTCTTCCTCGCCGCCAGCTCGGCGTCGGACAGCGCCACCTCGATCGTGCCGTTGACCGCATCGATCGAGATCACGTCACCGTCCCTGATGAGCCCGATCGGACCGCCGATAGCCGCCTCCGGCCCGACATGGCCGATGCAGAAGCCGCGCGTCGCGCCCGAGAACCGTCCGTCGGTGATCAGCGCCACCTTGCCGCCCATGCCCTGACCGTAGAGAGCCGCCGTCGTCGACAGCATTTCCCGCATGCCCGGACCGCCGCGCGGACCCTCGTAGCGGATGACGAGAACCTCGCCTTCCTTGTAGTTGCGCTGCGTGACCGCTTCGAAGCACTCCTCTTCCGAATCGAAGCAACGCGCCGGACCCGAGAATTTCAGTTCCGACATGCCCGCGACCTTCACGATCGCGCCTTCGGGGGCAAGGTTGCCCTTCAGGCCCACGACACCGCCTGTCTTGGTGATTGGCCGGTTGGCGGGGCGGACCACATCCTGGCTGTCATTCCAGGCAACATGCTGCATGTTTTCGGCCAAAGTACGGCCGGTCACGGTCATGCAATCGCCATGCAGGTAACCATGGTCGAGCAGTGTCTTCATCAACAGCGGAATGCCGCCGGCCTCGAACATGTCCTTGGCGACATATTTGCCGCCGGGCTTGAGGTCGGCGATGTAAGGCGTCTTCTCGAAGATCGCGGCGACGTCGAAGAGGTCGAACTTGATCCCGGCCTCATGCGCGATCGCCGGCAGGTGCAGCGCGGCATTGGTCGAGCCGCCGGTGGCGGACACGACCGTCGCGGCGTTCTCCAGCGACTTCAGCGTGATGATGTCGCGTGGCCGGATGTTCTTCGCGATCAGTTCCATAACCTTTTCGCCGGAGGCGTAGTTGAAGCGGTCGCGCATCTCGTAGGGTGCCGGCGCGCCGCAGGAATAGGGCAGCGCCAGGCCGATCGCCTCGGCGACGGTGGCCATCGTGTTGGCGGTGAACTGGGCGCCGCACGAGCCGGCCGACGGACAGG
>NZ_RZOJ01000284.1:0-7960 GCF_003998845.1 Mesorhizobium sp. M4A.F.Ca.ET.022.05.2.1
GGGTCGATGCCGGCGACCTGAGCGGCCGATGTTTCAAGCCGGCTTGATATGTCTTCCAGCCGGCTTTCCAGGCCACGGATCGCCGCTTCGTTGGCGGGATCGGGGACCCGCGTCTCCAGGCGCTTGGCGAGCGCGGTGAAGCGGGCGTCGATGGCATCCATGATGCCGGCGCTGTCGGCCTGCGGCATGCGCTGGTCGAGCCTGTCGGCAACCTCGTCCAGCCGCCGCTCGAGATCGCGAAACAGCATGTTGCCCTGTTCGATCGCATCACCCTGCCGGCGTTCCATCATCCCCGACAGCGCGTCGAAGCGCTGTTCAAGTGCCTGGAAAATATGATCGGCATCGGGCATGGCTGGCGCGTGGTCGATTTTGTCGGCGATCAGAGCGATTTGCCTGCCGAGCCGTTCCATGGCCTGCTCCGGCAGGTTGGCGCGGCCGGCCAGCTCGTCGACGCGGCTCGACAGAAGGTTGAGCCGGTCCATAACCTCTCGACCGGGCTGGGCCTGGGTCACTTCCTCGATCTGCTGCGCCAGCGAGGCGATCCGCTTCTCGATGCGCTCGAAGGGTTCCGGGTCGAAGGCATTGGCCTGCGCGGCAACGGTCGAGGCGACGATGGCGCGGGAGATCTCGTCCAGCCGCTCGTCGATCATGCCGAACGTGTCGCTGCCGCGATTGCTCTGCTGGCTGGCGAACTGGTCGACGGCACCGGCAAGCGTGCGCACCTTTTCCTCCAGTGAGCGCAGCGACAGCGATTCCGGCAGGTTGTTGACGGCATTGCTGATCTGCTCGAGGCGGTCGGTCAACGCCGAAAGGCCTGGATTGTCGGAGCGCTTGCGCTGGTCGGCGTCGACACGGTCCTCGAAGGCGCTCCAGCGGCGGTCGAAGTCGTCCCATCGGCGATCGACCGCCCGCACGCTTTCCTCGCGCGCCAGCGTGTCCAGCGCGCCCTTGACCTGCTCCATCTCGAGCCTGAGCAGGTTGACGCTCCTGTCGTCGCTCTTCTCAGCCAGCGTCTGGATGGCGCCGGACAGCCGCTCGAATTCGAGGCCGAGCTCGGCGCTGCCCTTGTCCGCCTGGCCATTCGCCTGGAAGGCGCGCTCGATGTCGTTGCGCAGCGCGTCGAACTCGCGCTTGAGGCCGGCGGTCATCTGGTGGCGCAATTCCTCGCGCAGGCCGCGCAGCTCGCCGGCGATCTTGCCGACCACGGCGACGCTGTCCTCCTGGCCGCGCACGCGGTCGATGTCGCGGGCGATCGCCTGATAGTTCTGCTCGAACGCGGGCGCGGCCGGCGCCGGCGTCTTTGGTCGCGGCGTCGGCTGCGGATCCTCGTACCAGCGCGGCGGCTGGCTGTAAGGCTGGGCGCTGGCGTAGCGCGGTTCCGGCTGGCGGCGAGGGTCGAGGCGCTCGGCCGTATCCTCGCGCGTCCGCTCCAGCCGCTGCTCCAGCGTTTCCAGGGAGCGGTTCAACTGCTCGAGCGTGGTGTGCGGCCTGCGCTGCCTGCCGGCATTGAGTGTATCGAGATAGGACCGCTTGCTGTTCATCGATGCGCCCGTGTTCAGAATTGCCGGCTCGTGACCGGATTCCCCAAAGTCTCGCCGGGACGAAGGCGACCGTGCGGTTCTGCCGCGGCGGAGGGCTAGCCTCCCGGGCTTTTCGCCCGCGCTTCGAAAACCGTGAAAAATTCGCTACAGGATAAACACGGGTGACCGACATGCGCACATTTCACCCAACGTGGTAAACAACGCGTTAACCAAGCTTAAGAACTTGCGCATGATCCTTTCCACTGCGGTCGCCGCCGCAAAAATCGTTCCGGGCATCCTGCTCGTCGCCAACGGGTGCGGCATAACGTTTCTTAGCCTAGAACACCCTTGCGTCATGAGCCGGCACTCGGTATAGAATTGACGTAAACGTAAGAGGTGTGCAGATCCCCCTTTTGCGATTTTTCGTTGAAACCACGACTGGAAGCACGCCCCCGCTTCCACTCAGGCGACGCAAGGTCCGGGACCGCGGCGCCACCAGACGGGGAAAGCCAGTGACCATGAAGCTTGTTTCGGCCGGCGAAGCCGCGGCCAACACCAATGACATATCGACTGAAACCGGCGAGGAACTTGTCCGCATCGGCGAGATGGCCAAGAAATATGGCGTGACGTTGCGCACGCTACGTTTCTATGAGGACAAGGGCCTGCTCAATCCGAAGCGCGACGGTTCGACCCGTCTCTACACGCGCCGCGACAAGGCCCGGCTGAAGCTGATCCTGCTGGGCCGCAAGGTCGGGTTCTCGCTGCGCGACGTCAAGCAGATGATGGATCTCTACGATCCGACCGGCTCCAACACCAAGCAGCTGCGGCTGGCGCTCGACAAGTCCGAGAAGCAGCTCGCTCGCCTGCAGAAGCAGCGGGCGCTGATCGACGACGCCATCAACGAGTTGAGCGCCTCGATGACCGCGGTGCGCCAGATGCTTGCCCAACGCGCCGCGCCGCCACAGGCCAGCGCAGCCGGCTGATCCTGTGCGCCGGCTTCCGGCGGAAAGTCTCGGACGAGGAGCCGCGCGGCCTGTGCCGCGCGGCTCTTTCTTTTGGCGGCCATGCGTCAGCTCACGAAAATTTTGCGTCTGCGACAAGATTGACGTTTACGCAAACGTCAATTTTTGCTATCGGGGCGTCGACATTGGCTCAGCCTCCGATCTGCGCTTTGATCGAGAACTTGCTGGCAGGGCCAGACCGCAAGGGTGGAGGAAGGCATGACGATCTACAGGGCGCCGATCCAGGACACGCTGTTCGTGCTCAACGACGTGTTGGGCTATCAGCGCTATTCCAATCTTCCCGGCTTCTCCGACGCGACGCCCGACGTCCTCGAGGCGATCCTCGCCGAGGGCGCCAAGCTCGCTGAGAACGTCATGCATCCGCTCAACCGTGTCGGCGACATGGAAGGCTGCGTGCGCCATGATGACGGCTCGGTGACGACGCCCAAGGGCTTCAAGAAGGCTTTCGACCAGTATCGCGAGGGCGGTTGGATGGGGCTCGCCGCGCCTGCCGAGTTCGGCGGCCAGGGCCTGCCCTACACGGTCCACACGGCGGTTTCCGAATATATGGTCTCGGCCAACATGTCGCTGATGATGTATCCGGGCCTGACGCAAGGCGCGATCGCCGCCATCATCACTCACGGCACCGACGAGCAGAAGGCGACCTGGCTGCCGAAGCTGGTCGAGGGCGCATGGACCGGCACCATGAACCTCACCGAGCCGCATTGCGGCACGGATCTTGGCCTGCTGCGCACCAAGGCCGTGTCGAACGGCAATGGCACCTACAAGATTTCCGGTCAGAAGATATTCATCTCCGCCGGCGAGCACGACATGGCGGACAACATCGTCCACCTGGTGCTGGCCCGCATCGAGGGTGCGCCGGAAGGCGTCAAGGGCATCTCGCTGTTCATTGTGCCGAAGCTCAAGCTCGACGCCTCGGGCAAGCCAGGTGAAAGGAACGCCGTCTCTTGCGGCTCGATCGAGGAGAAGATGGGCATCCACGGCAATTCGACCTGCGTCATGAATTATGACGAGGCCGAAGGCACGCTGCTGGGCGAGGCCAATGGCGGCCTGAAGGCAATGTTCACGATGATGAACGAGGCCCGCCTCGGCGTCGGCCTGCAGGGGCTGTCGCTGTCGGAGATCGCCTACCAGAACGCCGTCTCCTACGCCAAGGACCGCTTGCAGGGCCGGTCGCTGTCGGGTGCCAAGGCGCCGGACAAGAAGGCCGATCCAATCATCGTCCATCCCGACATCCGCCGCTCGCTGATGACCATGAAGGCGTATAACGAGGCCGGCCGCGCGCTGGCGCTGTGGACCGCGATCAAGTCGGACGTCGCGCACCGCGCCGGTGACGACAACGATCGCCGGGCGGCCGACGACTACACCGGCCTGCTGACGCCCGTGGTCAAGGGCGTGCTCACCGACAAGGGCTTCGACCACGCGGTGATGGCGCAGCAGGTGTTCGGCGGCCATGGCTATATCGAAGAGCACGGCATGAGCCAGTTCGTGCGCGATGCCCGCATCGCCATGATCTATGAGGGCGCCAACGGCATCCAGGCGCTCGACCTGGTCGGCCGCAAGCTGGCGCAGAACGGTGGCCGCGGCGTACAGGCTTTCTTCAAGGAGGTCGGCGAGTTCTGCGAGGAGAACCGTGCCGACGAGAAGTTGGCGCCCTTCACCAAGGCGCTGAAGAAGGGCCTCAACGACCTGCAGGCGGCGACCATGTGGCTGCTGCAGAACGCCATGGCCAAGCCCGACAATGCGGGCGCCGCCTCGACCGACTACATGCACCTCTTCGGCCTGGTGGCGTTGGGCTACATGTGGGCGCAGATGGCGAAGGCCGCCGGCGTGAAGCTCGCCGATGGCGCCAACGGCTCCTCGGCCTTCTATGACAACAAGCTGGTGACGGCGCGCTTCTTCATGGAGCGGATCATGCCGGAGACGGCGACGCGGCTTGCCCGCATTTCCAGTGGCGCGGACGCGCTAATGGCGCTGTCGGCGGAAGCGTTCTAGAAATGCTCGGCGTCCCCCTCCCCCTTGAGGGGAGGGTGGCCCGAAGGGTCGGGAGGGGTCGCCCGCGACGAGCTCGACGCCAATTCTGACGGATGCGCACTGGGAGGAGGACTATCGCAATGCCGCGGACGCGGGTGAGTTTCGAAATGCGGCAGAAGGCACGCTCGCTTCGTCTCCATGCGACGAAGGCGGAGTCTTTGCTATGGTACGAATTGCGGGAGCTGATGGCTGACAGTTTGAAGTTCAGGCGGCAATCGCCGATCGGCCCGTACATTGTCGATTTCGTCTGCCCGTCGGTCAAACTCATTGTGGAGGTCGACGGCGACCTGCATGAAACCGAGGCTGGCAAGCGTCATGATTTGAACCGCGACGCTTATTTGCAGTCGCTTGGCTACGTCGTGCTTAGGATTGACGAGCCGGATGTTATCAATAGCGCCTGGCATGTTGCGCAGTTTGTCAAAGGTGAGGCTGAGCGTGTCGCCGGCGACCCCTCCCGACCGCTTCGCGGCCACCTTCCCCTCAAGGGGGAGGGGGACGCCAGCGCCACGGAGGAAATGGCATGACAAATCCAGCCGAAATTCTTGGCTTGCCAAAACCCGCCTGGGCGGCGGACGAGGTCGCAATGCTCTACGACATGGCGTCGCGCTTCATGTCTGAAGAGATCGCGCCGCGCTATGACGAGTTCGAGAAGAACGAGATGGTCGACCGCGAGAGCTGGCTGAAGGCAGGCGCGGCCGGCCTGCTCTGCGCCTCGATGCCGGAGGAATATGGCGGCTCGGGCGGCACCTTCGCGCATGAGAGCGCCATCATCGAGGCGATCGGCCATGTCGGCGTCGACGGCTTCGGCATCGGTCTGCACAATTCGATCGTCGCCCCCTACATCCTCCATTACGGCTCCGAGGAGCAGAAGAAGAAGTGGCTGCCCAAGCTCGCGACCGGCGAGCTGATCGGCGCCATCGCCATGACCGAGCCCGGCGCCGGCTCCGACCTGCAAGGCGTCAAGACGCGCGCCGAGAAGGACGGCAACCACTACAAGATCAGCGGCTCCAAGACCTTCATCACCAATGGCCAGCTCGCCAACCTGATCATCGTCGTCACCAAGACCGACCCGGAAAAGGGCGCCAAGGGCACTTCGCTGATCGTCGTCGAGACCGACGAGGTCGAAGGTTTTCAGCGCGGCCGCAACCTCGACAAGATCGGCCTGAAGGCCAACGATACCTCCGAACTGTTTTTCAACGACGTGCGCGTGCCGACCTCGAACCTGCTCGGCCATGAGGAAGGCAAGGGCTTCGTCCAGCTGATGCAGCAACTGCCGCAGGAGCGGCTGCAGATCGGTACCGGTGCGATCGCCATGATCGAGCGCGCTCTCGCCTTGACCATCGACTACGTCAAGGAGCGCAAGGCCTTCGGCAAGGCGGTCATCGATTTCCAGAACACCCAGTTCAAGCTGGCCGAGCTGAAGACCGAGGCCACGATCGGCCGCGTCTTCTACAATGACTGCGTCGCCCGCCACATCGATGGCGGCCTCGATCCGGTCACCGCCTCGATGGCCAAATACTGGCTTAGCGACCTGCAGGGCAAGGTGGTCGACGAATGCCTTCAATTGCACGGCGGCTATGGCTACATGAATGAATACCCGATCGCCCGCATGTACCGCGACGCTCGCGTCCAGCGCATCTACGGCGGCACCAACGAGATCATGAAATTGCTGATCGGGCGCTCTCTCTGAGCGCGGCGACCGGCAAACCCAAGGAGCAGGAAAATGGCCGAAGCTTACGTCTATGACGCCGTGCGCACGCCGCGCGGCAGAGGCAAGAAGGATGGCTCGCTGCACGAGGTGCCGGCGGTGCGGCTCGCCGCCAAAACGCTCGAGGCGCTGCGCGACCGCAACGGCCTCGACACCGGCACTGTCGACGACATCATCTTCGGCTGCGTCGACCCGGTCGGCGAGGCGGGCTCGGTAATTCCGCGCGCCGCCGCCTTCGAGGCCGGCTACGACACCAAGGCGCCCGGCATGCAGATCTCGCGCTTTTGCGCTTCCGGTCTCGACGCCATCAATTTCGGCGCCGCCAAGATCGCGCAGGGTGCCGACGACATCGTCATCGCCGGCGGCGTCGAATCGATGTCGCGCGTCGGCATGGGCATGTCGGGCGGCGCCTGGTTCATGGACCCATCCGTCGGCCTGCCCGGCTGGTTCGTGCCGCAAGGCATTTCGGCCGACCTGATCGCCACCAAGTATGGCTTCAGCCGCGACGATGTCGACGCCTATGCCGTCGAGAGCCAGAAGCGCGCCGCCAAGTCCTGGTCCGAGGGCCGCTTCAAGAATTCGGTGATCCCGATCAAGGACCAGAATGGGCTGACCATCCTCGACCATGACGAGCACATGCGACCGGCGACCGACATGCAATCGCTGGCCTCGCTCAACCCGTCCTTCGTCATGCCCGGCGAAATGGGCGGCTTCGATGCGGTTGCCGTGCAAAAGCACCCTGAAGTCGAAGAGGTCAACCACGTCCACCATGCCGGCAACTCGTCCGGCATCGTCGATGGCGCCGCTGCCGTCCTGCTCGGCTCCAAGAAGGCCGGCAAGGCGATGGGCATCAAGCCGCGCGCCCGCATCCGCGCCTTCGCCAACATCGGCTCCGAGCCGGTGCTGATGCTGACCGGCCCGGTCGACGTCACCGAAAAGCTCTTGCAGCGTGCCAAGATGAAGCTGTCGGACATCGACCTGTTCGAGCTCAACGAGGCCTTCGCCTCGGTGGTGCTGCGCTACATGCAGGCCTTCGAGATCCCGCACGACAAGATCAATGTCAACGGCGGCGCGATCGCCATGGGCCATCCGCTCGGTGCCACCGGCGCCATGATCTTCGGCACCGTGCTCGACGAGCTCGAGCGCCGTGACCTGAACACCGCCCTGGTCACGCTCTGCATCGGCGCCGGCATGGGCACCGCCACCATCATCGAACGCGTCTGACGGGGAGAGAGAAGATGAGCTACACCAATTTCACCCTCGACGTCGACGCCGACGGCATTGCGCTGGTCACCTGGAACATGCCGGATCGATCGATGAACGTCTTCACCGAAGAGGTGATGCGGGAGCTTAACGCCATCGTCGACCATGTCGCCGGCGACGCGGCCATCAAGGGCGCGGTCATCACCTCCGGCAAGGATACTTTCTCCGGCGGTGCCGACATCACCTTGCTGCAGAAGATGCTGGGCGCCTTCGCCGCCGACAAGGCGAAGGATTTGGGCAAGGCGACCAAAGCCCTGTTCGACAATGCGGGCGTCATGACCGGCCTGTTCCGCAAGATCGAGACTTCCGGCAAGCCGTGGGTGTCGGCGATCAACGGCACCTGCATGGGCGGCGCCTTCGAGATGTCGCTCGCCTGCCACGGCCGCGTCGCTGCCGATTCCGACAAGGTGAAG
>NZ_RZOJ01000285.1:0-7876 GCF_003998845.1 Mesorhizobium sp. M4A.F.Ca.ET.022.05.2.1
CCATTGCCGCGCGCGCGGGCTGTTTTCGCGGCTGATCGGCGACGACAGGCTCCTTGCCACGGCCCATGCCGGGCGGCTGGTCTGCCGCGTGCCGGCGACGATTGCCGGCCTCGCCGAGGTGCCGGGGTTCATTCCACGCCCGCTGCCGTTCGAGCCGGGCGGGGTGATCGACCTCAATGTGCGGCTGGTGCCGCAGGCCGAGATGGCCCGTTTCCAGGAAGAAATCCGTGAGCCGGTCGCGGGCTGCCCGGTGCCGCGCGTGGACCTTGCCGAGCGCAACGCCGCCACCGCGTTGCCGGCCGTCATGGCGCGGCTCTCCATCGCGCCTTTTCTGTGATCCGCTTCCGCTTTTTTGCTGCAATGCGTCAAAATGGCCAGGGCTTGCGCAATTTTGGGCTTGTCAACGCGCCGCGCGTCGACAAGATAGCGCTCCCGCCGCCTGCAATGGCTGGCGAGCATAAAATGCGCCTGTGAAGCGGCGATGACGGGAGCCACCAAAGAATGATCGGACTCGTGCTCGTGACGCACGGTCAGCTGGCCACGGAGTTCCGACATGCCGTGGAACATGTCGTCGGGCCACAAGACAATTTCGAAACCGTGGCGATCGGCGCCGATGACGATATGGAGCAGCGCCGCCGCGACATCGTCGACGCGGTGGCGCGCGTCGACAGCGGAGCCGGCGTGATCGTGCTCACCGACATGTTCGGCGGCACGCCCTCCAACCTTGCCATTTCGGTGATGGAATCCGGCCGCACCGAGGTCATCGCCGGCATGAACCTGCCGATGCTGATCAAGCTTTCCTCGATCCGCAAGGGCGACAACATGGCCGCCGCGCTCGACGAGGCGCAGGCCGCCGGGCGCAAATACATCAACGTTGCCAGCCAGCTCCTGAGCAGCAAATGAACGCGCTGTCGCCGGAACAAGACCACGTCGCGCGGGATTTTCCGATCGTCAACCAGCGCGGCCTGCATGCGCGCGCCTCGGCGAAATTCGTCCAGGTCGCCAGCGGCTTCGACGCCGCCATCCATGTCGAGAAGGACGGTGTCAAGGTCGGCGGCACCTCGATCATGGGCCTGATGATGCTGGCGGCAAGCCCAGGCTATTCGATCCGCGTCACCGCCAGCGGACCGCAAGCCCTGCAGGCGCTCGACGCACTGGAGCAGCTGGTGGCCTCACGCTTCGGCGAGGAATGCTGACGGCGTCTTTGCCCGGCGTATGCCGACAGCGCTTGGAGCCATTCAGCGTTTGATGGGATCGCCGATCCGCTCGGGTTCTCGCTCGGGTTCTTGTTCCGACGCAATTCCGGACGGAAAACCGCTTGGCGCTTTCCTGGAATTGTTACCGCAAAGACATGCACGAATAAAGATTTCTTTATATCCCATTGTCGTTTGAATGCCGATCTGCTAGTCAGGCCGGCAATTCGCGCCCTTCCACGCGCCGTCCGGCGCCGGCGCGTGCCACAGACAAATCACACCGGAGCACTGCCATGACGGGTAGCAAGGACTATGTGGTCGCCGACATTTCGCTTGCCGGCTGGGGCCGCAAGGAGATCGAGATCGCCGAAACCGAAATGCCGGGCCTGATGGCCTGCCGCGACGAATTCGGCGACAAGAAGCCGCTCAAGGGCGCGCGCATCACCGGCTCGCTGCACATGACGATCCAGACCGCGGTTCTGATCGAAACGCTGAAGGCGCTGGGCGCCGACATCCGCTGGGCCTCGTGCAACATCTTCTCGACCCAGGACCATGCCGCCGCCGCGATCGCCGAGGCCGGCATCCCGGTGTTCGCCATCAAGGGCGAAACGCTCGAGGACTATTGGGAATACACCGACAAGATCTTCCAGTGGGCCGATGGCGGCACCTCCAACATGATCCTCGACGATGGCGGCGACGCCACCATGTACATCCTGATCGGCGCCCGCGCCGAGGCCGGCGAGGACGTGCTGTCCAATCCGGGCAGCGAGGAGGAAGAGATCCTGTTCGCCCAGATCAAGAAGCG
The DNA here is from genome assembly GCF_003998845.1 of Mesorhizobium sp. M4A.F.Ca.ET.022.05.2.1. Lineage (NCBI taxonomy): Bacteria > Pseudomonadati > Pseudomonadota > Alphaproteobacteria > Hyphomicrobiales > Phyllobacteriaceae > Mesorhizobium > Mesorhizobium sp. M4A.F.Ca.ET.022.05.2.1. The sequence goes on from NZ_RZOJ01000285.1 coordinate 1,999, forward strand.
CCTGAAGGCATCGCCCGGCTTCTTCACCAAGCAGAAGGAAGCGATCCGCGGCGTCACCGAGGAGACGACCACCGGCGTCAACCGGCTCTACCAACTGCAGAAGAAGGGCCTGCTGCCGTTCCCGGCGATCAACGTCAATGACTCGGTGACCAAGTCGAAATTCGACAACAAGTACGGCTGCAAGGAATCGCTGGTCGACGGCATCCGCCGCGGCACCGACACGATGATGGCCGGCAAGGTCGCCGTGGTCTGCGGCTATGGCGACGTCGGCAAGGGCTCGTCGGCCTCGCTGAAGGGCGCCGGCGCCCGCGTCAAGGTCACCGAGGTCGACCCGATCTGCGCGCTGCAGGCGGCGATGGACGGTTTCGAGGTGGTCACGCTGGAAGACGCGGCACCCACCGCCGACATCGTCATCACCACCACCGGCAACAAGGATGTCGTCACCCTTGACCACATGCGGTCGATGAAAGACATGGTGATCGTCGGCAATATCGGCCACTTCGACAACGAGATCCAGGTGGCGTCGCTGCGCAATCTGAAATGGACCAACGTAAAGCCGCAGGTCGACATGATCACCTTCCCGGACGGCAAGCGGATGATCCTTTTGTCCGAGGGTCGCCTGCTCAACCTCGGCAACGCCACCGGCCATCCGAGCTTCGTCATGTCGGCGTCCTTCACCAACCAGGTGCTGGCGCAGATCGAGCTCTACAGCAAGCACGGCCAGTACCAGAACCAGGTCTACGTGCTGCCGAAGCACCTGGACGAGAAGGTCGCGCGCCTGCATCTTGGCAAGCTCGGCGCGCGCCTGACCGAACTGTCCGGCGAACAGGCCGCCTATATCGGCGTGACGCCGCAAGGGCCGTTTAAGCCGGAACACTACCGCTATTAACCAAAACAGAAATTGCCACTAGATATTGAGGCCGGGCGATTGACATTTCGCCCGGCTTTATTTTTGCGCGGAATGATTCTTCACGCCGATTCCAGCAGGCGTTATTGTTGTGATTCGCGGTCCGGGGGACGAGGGCCGGGATACGCAATCTGGGCGGTCTTGCATTCAGGCGGCGAAGAGGACCAAGACATGCCGGGGGAAAACCCGCCTCGCGCGGGACAGGCCGTTTCCGGCGGCCATAGCGATTCGGTGACATCGGGCTCCGCCGTCAGGGGCGGGCATCTGTTGTGGCGTGGCGGTGCCCGCGCGGCGACGCTTCTCGCCGGCTCGGCGCTTTGCAGCCCGTTGCTTGGCCTTGCGGCTCATGCCGAAACCGTCGCGCAATCGGCCGGGCTGTCGGTCAGCACGGTCGAGGTGATGCAGCTCGCCATGTTCGCCGGGGTCATGGGGGCCGCCCTTGTCTCGGCCATCTTCCTGATCCGCGAAAGAGCCCGCACTTCGGCGCAGAACGCCGAACTCAGGACCCGAATCGCCGACGTCAACGCGGCGCTGCAGCGTTCCGAGGCGCTGCTCAATCTGCGCGACCAGCGCGTCGTGGTATGGGCTTCCGAGAACAAGAAGCCGGAGCTCATCGGAACATTGCCGCTGGAGAGCGGCGCACCCGAGGACCGGGCCGCTTTCCTTGCATTCGGCCGCTGGCTGATGCCGCGTTCGGCCGCGGCACTCGAACATGCCGTGGCGGCCCTGCGCGAAAAGGCAAGGGCCTTCGATCTGGTCATCGAGACACAGGCCGGAGTGCCGCTCGAGGTGCAAGGGCGCAAGAGCGCGGCGCATGTGCTGGTGCGCTTCGTGTCGCTGTCGGAAACGCTGCGCAGCCAGGCGCGGCTGAAGATCGAGAACCAGCGGCTCAGCGCCGACTACGAGACAATGCTCGGCCTGCTCGACGCCCTGAAGATGCCGACATGGCTGCGCTCCGCCGACGGCCGGCTGAAATGGGTCAACCGCGCCTATGCCGAGGCGGTCGAGGCGCAAAATGCAGAAGCGGCGGTGCGCGAGGCCAAGGAATTCCTGGGCGGACAGGCGCGCGAGCAGATCGCCGAGCAGCACAAGGCGCGCCCGGTGTTCGAACAGACGCTGTCCACGGTGATCGAAGGCGATCGCCGGATGTTCTCAGTGACGGATTTCGCCGGCACGGACGGCTCGGCTGGACTTGCCTGCGACACCAGCGCCACCGAAACCATCCGCGGCGAATATGAGCGCACGGTGCGCAGCCACGCCGACACGCTCGATCAGCTCAACACCGCCGTTGCCATCTTCGACGCCAATGAGAAGCTGCGCTTCTTCAACCAGGCATTCCAGAAACTGTGGAACCTCGACAGCGGCTTCCTGCACAGCGCCCCGGACAATGCCTTGCTGCTCGACCGGCTGCGCAGCGAGGGCAAGATCGCCGAACAGCCGGAGTGGCGGCGCTGGAAGGAAGGCCTGCTCGGCGCCTATCGCGCAGTCGAATCGCAGGAGCACTGGTGGCACCTGCCCGACGGCAAGACCATCCGCGTGGTGGCCAACCCGCAGCCCAAGGGCGGCGTCACCTGGGTGTTCGAGAACCTGACCGAGAAGATGGACCTCGAAAGCCGCTACCAGACGGCGGTGCGCGTGCAGGGCGAGACGCTGGACAATCTTGCCGAGGGTGTCGCGGTGTTCGGTCCGGACGGACGGCTTCGGCTGTCGAACCCGGCTTTCGTCGCGCTGTGGGGTCTAAACCAGGACGTGGTCAAGCCCAATGTGCATGTCTCGGCGATCCGCGACCTCTGTGACCGGCGTGCCAAGGACAGCCCTTGGGGCGGCTTCGTCGCCGCCATCACCGGATTCGACGACGAACGCCGCGACCGCCACGGCCAGAGCGAGCTCGTCGACGGCACGGTGCTCAGCCACGCGGTGATCCATTTGCCCAACGGGCAAGTGATGATGACCTTCGTCGACGTCACCGACAGCGTCAATGTCGAGCGGGCGCTGAAGGACAAGAACGAGGCGCTGGAGCGGTCCGACCAGCTGAAGAACGAGTTCGTGCAGCACGTTTCCTACGAGCTGCGCTCGCCGCTGACCAACATCATCGGCTTCACCGAGCTGCTGTCGCTGCCGTCGACCGGGCCGTTGACGCCGAAGCAGCGCGAATATGTCGAGCATGTCGGCTCGTCCTCCTCGGTGCTGCTCACCATCGTCAACGACATACTGGATCTCGCCACCGTCGATGCCGGCATCATGCAGCTCGACATCTCCGAGGTCAGCGTCGACCGGACCATCGCGGCGGCCGCCGAGCTTGTGGCCGACCGGCTGGAGGAGCATTCGATCACGCTCAAGGTCGAAGCCGCGGCGGCGCCGAAGAGCTTCCATGGCGACGAGACCCGCATCCGCCAGATTCTCTACAATCTGTTGAGCAACGCCGCGAACTACGCGCCGGAAGCAAGCACCGTCACCCTCGCCTGCCGCCAACTCGCCGACGGCGTGGAATTCTCCGTCCATGACGACGGGCCCGGCATGCCGCCGGACGTGCTGGATTCGGTGTTCCGCCGCTTCGAGCCGCGGACCAATGGCGGGCGCCGGCGTGGTGCCGGGCTCGGCCTGTCGATCGTCAAAAGCTTCGTCGAGCTGCATGGCGGCAGCGTCCGCATCGAGACCGGCAAGGACAAGGGCACCACCGTCATCTGCACCTTCCCGGCCGCGCCCTCGGGCATTCGCGCCGCGGCCCAGTAGCGGACCTCATGGCAGGGCTGGAACGTTTTCTCGCCGACGAAGCCGCCACGGCAAGGCTGGGTGAAGACCTGGCGATGGCGCTGCGCCCGGGCGACGTGTTGGCGCTCAAAGGCGATCTCGGCGCCGGCAAGTCGACACTGGCGCGGTCGCTCATCCGGGCCCTGGCCGACGATGCCGGCCTCGACGTGCCAAGCCCGACTTTCACGCTGGTGCAGACCTACGACACGCGCTTTCCGGTGCATCATTTCGATCTCTACCGCCTTTCGGCAGCCGCTGAACTCGACGAACTCGGCTTCGACGACGCGCTGGCGCAAGGGGCGGCCCTGGTCGAATGGCCAGAACGCGCCGAGACCGCCCTGCCGGACGGCACGCTCTGGGTCGAGCTCGCGCATCAGGGCGACGGCCGCCTGGCGAAACTGTCGGGACAAGGGGCGGCCTTCGATCGCGCGGCGCGCTCGCTGGCGATGCGCGATTTCCTGGCCACGGCCGGCTGGGGCGAAGCCGGCAGGCGCTTCTTCGTCGGCGACGCCTCAGCCCGTTCCTATGAGATCGTCTCGCTTGCCGGCCTCGCGCCGCGCGTGCTGATGAACTCGCCGCGACTGGTGCTCGGTCCGCCGGTGCGCGACGGCAAGCCCTATGCGGTGATCGCCCACACCGCGCAATCGGTCACCGCCTTCGTCGCCCTCGACCGCGCCTTGCTGGCGGCGGGCGTCAGCGTGCCGGAGATCCATGCCGAGGATCTCGAGCAGGGCTTTTTGCTCCTTGAACATCTCGGTGCGGAAGGGTTCCTGAACAGCGATGGCGAGCCGATCGCCGAGCGCTATGCCGCGGCGGCCGAGCTGCTGGCGATGATGCATGGCAAGGCCTGGCCCGACAGGATGGAAGCCGCGCCGGGCGTCTTTCATGACGTGCCGCCCTTCGACCGCGAGGCGATGCTGATCGAGGCCGACCTGCTGGTTGACTGGTATGTGCCGATGCTGACCGGCAAGCCGGCGAGCAATGCCCTGCTGGCCGGCTACCACACCGAATGGAACAAGGTGCTCGACCGGCTCAAGGGCAGCCAATACACGCTGATGCTGCGCGACTTCCATTCGCCGAACATCATCTGGCGCGGCGACAGAACCGGCCACGACCGGCTCGGCGTCGTCGATGTCCAGGATGCGCTGATCGGCCCCGCCGCCTATGACGTCGCCTCGCTCGCCATGGACGCTCGCGTGACCATCTCGCCCGCGATCGAGAAGCGGACGCTCGATGCCTATGTCGCGGCGCGCCATGCCGCCGGCGCCTTCGATGAAGCAGCGTTCCGGGAGGCCTACGCCATCATGGCGGCGCAGCGCAATTCGAAGATCCTCGGCATTTTCGTGCGGCTGGAGAAGCGTGACGGCAAGCCCTTCTACCTCAAGCACCTGCCGCGCATCCGCGACTATCTCAGAAGAGCGCTGGCGCACCCGGCACTTGCCGGGCTACACGACTTCTACGCCGCCCATGGCCTGCTGGAAGAACGAACGCCGTGACCGCAAATCCCAGGACCGCAATGGTGCTCGCCGCCGGGCTCGGAAAGCGCATGCGTCCGATCACCGACACGATACCGAAGCCGCTGGTGGAGATCGCCGGCAAGACCTTGCTCGACTGGGGGCTGGACAGCCTTGCAAGTGCCGGTGTCGATAAGGCCGTAGTCAACGTCCACTATCTTCCGGACCAGATCATCGCCCATATCGCCGACCGCGGTGCGCCGAGGATCGCCATTTCCGACGAGCGCGAGATGCTGCTGGACTCGGCCGGCGGCATCGTCAAGGCGCTGCCCCTGCTGGGGAAAGAGCCGTTCTACATCATCAACGCCGACACGTTCTGGATCGACAGCGGCCAGCCCAGCCTCGAGCGTCTTTCCCTTGCATGGGACGCTGCCAGAATGGATATTCTGCTGATGCTTACCGATCTCGATTCCGCCACCGGACATTGCGTCGGCACCGATTTCCTGGTGGCGCCGGACGGCGCCTTGCAGCGCTCGAAAGGCGATCCGGCCGGCCTGATCTATGCCGGGGCCGCGATTGTCCATCCGCGTATCTTCAAGGACGCGCCGACGGGCCCGCATTCGCTCAACGCCTATTTCGACAAGGCGATCACGGCCGGACGGCTGTTCGGCATGCAGATGCAGGGCCGCTGGATCACGGTCGGCACGCCCGACGCCATTCCGCCCGCCGAGGCAGCGGTCGCCGGCGCACTCGCGAAAGCGATATG
>NZ_RZOJ01000286.1:0-7849 GCF_003998845.1 Mesorhizobium sp. M4A.F.Ca.ET.022.05.2.1
GGGAGCGATCGCCATTGGCGTTTTCGCGGCATCGCTGGCGATCTCGGCGCCGGCTGCCCGTGCCGAGGACAAGCTGATCGTGTTTGCGGCGGCCAGCCTCAAGGACGCGCTCGACGGCGTCAACAAGGCCTGCGAGGCCGATGTCGGCGAGGCGGCGACCATCTCCTACGCGGCAAGCTCAGCGCTTGCCAAGCAGATCGAGGGCGGCGCGCCGGCCGACATTTTCATCTCGGCCGACCTCGACTGGATGAAGTATCTGTCCGACAGGAAGCTGACCAAACCCGACACCGAGGTGAAGCTGCTCGGCAACCAGATCGTGCTGGTGGCGCCGACGGATTCCAAGGTTGAGGCCAAGATCGAAAAGGGCTTCGACCTTGCCAGGCTTATCGGCGATGGCAGGCTTGCCATGGGCGACGTCAAGGCTGTGCCGGCCGGCAAATACGGCAAGGCGGCGCTGGAATCGCTCGGCGTCTGGTCTTCAGTGGAAGGCAAGGTCGCGCAGGCCGAGAATGTGCGCGCGGCGCTGAAGCTGGTGTCGACCGGCGAGGCGGGGCTCGGCATCGTCTATGCCACCGATGCGCATGCCGAAAAAGGCGTCAAGGTGGTCGGCACCTTCCCGGAGGGCTCGCATCCGCCGATCATCTACCCGGTTGCCCAGACGGCAGATTCGAAGGACAAGGATGCGCCGGCATTCCTGAAGTGCCTCGAATCCGCGAAGGCGGCAGAGCTCTTCAAGGCGCAGGGCTTCACCATCCTGGCGCCTTCCAACTAAGGCAGCGTCCCGACGCATGAACTGGCTGCTGGACCTCACTCCCGACGAATGGAATGCGGTCCGGCTGTCGATCAAGGTGGCGACGGTGGCGATGCTTTTCAGCCTGCCGCCGGGCATCGCGATCGCGCTCGTGCTCGCCCGTGGCCGGTTCTGGGGCAAGACGCTGCTCAACGGGCTGGTGCATCTGCCGCTGATCCTGCCGCCGGTGGTGACCGGCTACCTGCTGCTGCTGACCTTTGGCAAGCGCGGGCCCGCCGGCGCGTTCCTGGCCGAGCATTTCGGCATCGTCTTTTCCTTCCGCTGGACGGGTGCAGCACTTGCCTGCGGCGTGATGGGCTTTCCGCTGATGGTGCGGGCGATCCGGCTGTCGATCGAGGCGGTCGACCGCAAGATGGAGGCGGCGGCCGGCTCGCTCGGCGCCAATCCACTCTGGGTGTTTGCCACCATCACCTTGCCATTGATCCTGCCCGGCCTGATCGCCGGCTCGATCCTGTCCTTCGCCAAGGCTATGGGCGAGTTCGGCGCCACAATCACCTTCGTCTCCAATATCCCCAACGAGACGCAGACGCTGCCGTCGGCGATCTATACCTTCACGCAGGTGCCGGGCGGCGATGACGGCGCGCTCAGGCTGACGCTGATCTCGATCGTCATCTCGATGGCCGCACTGGTGGCGTCTGAGATGCTGGCCTGGCGCGTCGGCCGGCGGATGGATATCGAATGACGCTGCTCGTCGAAATCGGCCACCGCCTCGGCGATTTCGCGATCGACGCCAGTTTCGAAAGCGCTGGCCGCCTGACGGCTCTGTTCGGTCCTTCGGGCTCCGGCAAGTCGACGCTGATCAATTTGATCGCCGGGCTGATCCGACCGGAGAGGGGGCGGATCGCTGTCGATGGGCGCGTGCTGGTCGACACCGAGACCGGCGCCTTCGTGCCGATGCACAAGCGGCGCATCGGCATCGTGTTCCAGGACGCGCGGCTCTTTCCGCATTTGAGTGTCGCAGGCAATCTGCGCTATGGCCGATGGTTCACGCCGGCGTCCGAGCGCTATGCCGACATCGATGGCGTGGTCGATCTGCTGGGCATCGGGCATCTGCTCGACCGGCGGCCGGCTAAGCTCTCGGGCGGCGAGAAACAGCGCGTGGCCATCGGCCGGGCGCTGCTCGCCAGCCCGAAACTGCTGCTGATGGATGAACCGATGGCCTCGCTCGACGAGGCGCGCAAGGCGGAGATCCTGCCCTATGTCGAGCGGCTGCGCGACGAGACGAATATCCCTATCGTCTATGTCAGCCATTCCGTCGCCGAAGTGGCGCGGCTGGCGAGCGACGTGGTGGTGCTGGCGCACGGCAAGGTCGCGGCCGCCGGTCCGACCGGAGCGATCATGCAGCGGCTCGACCTTTTGCCGGCGGAAGAGCGCGGCGAGGGCGGCGCGGTGCTGGACACCAAGGTGCTGCGCCATGACGAGAGCTTCGGGATGACCGTGCTCGACTCGCCGGCGGGCGAAATCCGCGTGCCGCGCCTGGCGCGGCCGTCTGGTGCGCCGGTGCGGCTGCGCATCCGCGCCCGCGACGTCATGATCGCGACCGAGCAGCCGGCGGGTCTCAGCGCGCTCAACATACTGGCGGGGACAATCACGGCGGTGAGGCCGGGTGTCGGACCGACGGTGGAGATCGCCATCGAATGCAATGGCGTGACGGTTCTGGCGCGCATCACCGAACAGTCGAAGCACACGCTTCGGCTCGCGCTCGGCCGCAAGGTCTTTGCGGTGATCAAGACGGTGAGCTTCGACAGCGCGACGACGGGGCCAGGGCTGCCATCCGAAGCCGATGGGTGACGAAAGGACAATGTCGCTATGTTGGTTTGGAATAGCGATAGAGCCGTCGAGGGTGCTAGTCTGATCGCGGAGGACAAAGATGCCGTCGCTGAGCTTGCGGATAAACCTCGATCCCGACGGGCGTATCGGGCCGGGCAAGATCGAGCTTCTGGAGCAGATCGCTGCCTTCGGCTCGATATCCGCCGCGGCGCGCGGCATGGAGATGTCCTACAAGCACGCCTGGGACCTGGTCGAGGACATGAACCGGGTGTTCGGCAAGCCGCTGGTATCAGCGCAGACCGGCGGCAAAAAGGGCGGCGGCGCCCAACTGACCGCGGTCGGCCTGGCGGTCGTCAGCCGCTTCCGGGCCATAGAGCGGGCGGCGACATCCGCGGCGGCGCAGCACATGGAGGCCTTGCAGGCGGAAATCGATGCTGGTTGAGTGCCGCCCCGTTCCGAGTGGTCCCTATTCCTCGGGCTCGCCGGGTTTGCGCAGCAGATAGGTGTCCATGATCCAGCCCTTCCTTTGCCGGGCTTCCTCGCGCACTCTTTCGATCTCCGCGCCGACATCGCCAAGGCGGCCGGAGATGGCGATCTCGTCCGACGTGCCGAGATAGGCGCCCCAGTGGATGACGAGGTTCTCGTCGGCCAGCGTGTTGAAGGCGCATTTTCCGTCGAGCATGACGACCGTGCTGCCGGCATTCTCGGGCATGCCCTCCTCAGTCAGGCGGCGGCCGGTGGTGATCAGCACGGGGTCGCCGATACGATTCAGTGCCATCTTGTGGCTGGCGGCCAGCGCCTGGACGGCGGTGATGCCGGGAATGACCTCGAGCGCGAAATCGACGTTGCCACGCCGACGCACCCGCTCGAGGATGCGCAGCGCGCTGTCGTAGAGCGAGGGGTCGCCCCAGATCAGGAACGCGCCGCAGCCGTCTTCCGCAAGCTCGTCGCGGATCAGGCCTTCATAAATTTCGGCGATCGCCTCGTGCCAGTCGTCGACCGTGGCGCGGTAGGAAGGGGAGGGTTCGGCCCGCACCGGCACGTCGAATTCCACCCGACGCGATTTCGGGTTGGTGACGAAGCGGTCGCAGATTTGCCGGCGCAATTCGGCGAGATCGTTCTTTTTCGCGCCCTTGTCGGGAATAAACAGGACGTCCGCCCGGTTCAGGCCGCTGATGGCCTGGACCGTCATATGTTCGGGATTGCCGGCGCCGATGCCGATGACCAGAAGCTTGCGCATGGGCGCTCTCCTGCCCGATCGGGGCGCCGGTGTCCAGACAGCATGGGGCAAGCGGCAACACGAGCGTTGAAGGGGCTTTGAAACGCCACATTGAAACGGCTAGAGCAGTTCATCGTTTGGTGGAAACGCTGAACTGCTCTAGCTATTTGTCTTACGCAATTCCGGACGGAAAACCGCTACACACTTTTCCTGGAATTGCTCTAGATGTGGACGCGCATCCGGTTGGGGCCGGCCCTGCCGTCGAGAGGGGGATCCATGTTCCGCACCATCCTGACCGCAGCGCTGGCTTTGTCGGCCGCGCCGGCGTTCGCCAACGATTCGATTGCCGAGCTTGGAACCGGCGGGCTGATCCTGTCGCGCAGCGATGCCGTCGCCATGGAGAGCGAGGACCTCTTCATCTCGCAAGAAAAGGTGACGGTCGACTATGTCTTCCGCAACAACACCGACAAGGATGTCGACGCCATCGTTGCCTTCCCGATGCCCGACATCGAAGGCGACCCGAACGAGATGCCGGCGATCCCCGAGGCGCAGAGCGACAATTTCCTCGGCTTCGAGGTGACTATCGACGGCGTCGATGCAAAGCCGCAACTGGAGCAGAGAGCCTTTGCGCTGGGTATCGACATCAGCGCCGATCTCAAGGCGCAGACCGTGCCGCTCTATCCGTTCGGCGACGCGGCCAAGGCGGCGCTGGCGAACCTTCCCAAGGAGGTCGCCGAGGATTGGGAGAACCGTGGCATCATCATCGAGGATAGGGCCGACGACGGCTCGGGGATGAAGACCGTCTACGCCCCGTTCTGGCAATTGCGTTCGACCTACTGGTGGCGCTCGACCTTCCGAGCCAACAAGGCCGTGCATGTCTCGCACCGCTACAGGCCGAGCGTCGGCGGAACCTCGTCGGTCAGCTTTTTCTATGATGGCCAGTTCCAGGGCCAGTATGCGACCTATAAGACCCGCTATTGCATGGACGACGGCTTCGAGAACGCCGTGCGCAAGGCGGCCAAGGACAATCCCGACGGCTACCCGCAATATTTCGAAAGCAGGATCGCCTATATCCTGACCACGGGCGGCAACTGGGCATCGGGCAGTATCGGCGATTTCAAGCTGACCGTCGACAAGGGCAGCCCGAAGAACCTGGTCTCCTTCTGCGGCGACAATGTGCGGAAGGTCGGACCGACGACCTTCGAGATGACAGCGAAGGACTTCTATCCTGAGCACGACATCGACATATTGCTGCTCGAGCCGTCGGACGACACGAGTGGCGGCGACAGCGGGAACGGTGGCTAATGGATATCGCAATCTACGTCGCCATCGCCGACAACGGCGTGATTGGGCGCGATGGCGGCCTGCCGTGGCGGCTTTCCACCGATCTCAAGCGCTTCAAGGCCGACACGATGGGCAAGCCGATCATCATGGGTCGCAAGACCTATGAGGGCATTGGCCGGCCGCTGCCGGGCCGGCTCAACATCGTGGTGACGCGCGACAAGGCCTGGCGGGCCGAAGGAATCGAAATCGCGCATTCGCTCAAGGAGGCCATCGCGCTTGCCAATGTGCGCGGGCGCTGCATGGCCGGCGCCGACGAGATCTGCGTTGTCGGCGGCGGCGAAATCTATGCCCAGGCATTGCCGCTGGCCGACCGGCTGCATGTCACCCATGTGCTCGCAAGTGTCGAGGGCGATGCGCATTTTCCGCCGATCGACACGGACCAGTGGCGCGTCGCCAGCGCCGAGGACTTTCCGGCCGGCGAAAAGGACAGCCACGCGACCCGCTATACGGTCTACGAGCGCCGTGGCGGCGCAAACTGAAGACGACTGCGTCGCTTCTTGAAGACGATAAAGGGTCGCTACCGGTCCAAAACGGATGGCTGGCCGGCAGATCGCGTTGAAAGCGTGCCGTGGCGACCCTATAGAAGGATGACATTGGATATTGCGCTGTCAGGCCGGCGCCGAGGGAATTCCAAGCGAAAGGACATTCATGCCCTGGAACGACAAGAGCGGTGGCGGCGGCCCATGGGGCGGCGGCGGCAATCAGGGTCCCTGGGGGCAGGGGCCCAAGGGCCCGAGCGGCCCGCAGGGCTCACCGCCCGATCTGGAAGACATCATCCGCCGCGGCCAGGACAGATTGCGCCGCGCCCTGCCGGGCGGCGGTGGCGCCAGCCCCGCCGTATTCGGGCTGATCGCGGCTGCGCTGGTCGTGCTGTGGGCGTTCAAGGCGGTCTACACCGTGCAGCCCGACGAGGTTGCGGTCGAACTGCGCTTCGGCAAGCCGAAGGCCGAGCTGTCGCAGCCCGGCCTGCATTTCCACTGGTGGCCGGTCGAGACCGTCGAGACCGCCAACATTGCCGAGCAGCTGGTCGATATCGGCGGCGGCGCGAGCGGCAGCAACAGTTCCGGACTGATGCTCTCGGGCGATCAGAACATCGTCAACGTGCAATTCTCGGTCGCCTACCAGGTCTCCGACCCGAAAGCCTATCTGTTCGACGTGTCGGATCCTGACGGCATGCTGAGGCAGGTCGCCGAAAGCGCCATGCGTGAGGCCGTCGGCCGGCGGCCGGCGCAGGACATCTTCCGTGACGATCGCCAGGGCATTGCCGCCTCGGTGCGCGAGATCATCCAGACGACGCTGGACGGCTACAAGGCCGGCCTCAACGTCAACGCGGTCTCGATCGAGGACGCGGCGCCACCGCGCGAGGTGGCCGACGCCTTCGACGAGGTGCAGCGCGCCGAGCAGGACGAGGACAAGTTCGTCGAGCAGGCCAACCAGTATTCCAACCAGAAACTCGGCCAAGCGCGCGGCGCGGCGGCGCAGATCCGCGAGGACGCGGCAGCCTACAAGAACCGCGTCGTGCAGGAGGCCGAGGGTGAGGCGCAGCGCTTCATCTCGGTCTATGACGAATATGCCAAGGCGCCCGAGGTGACGCGCAAGCGGCTTTATCTGGAAACGATGGAGAGGGTGCTGAAGGACTCGAACAAGGTGATCGTCGAGCAGGGCAATGGGCAAGGGGTCGTTCCCTACCTGCCGCTGCCGGCACTGCAGCAGAAAGCGCCGGCGCCGGCCACCTTTGGCGCCACGACGGGAGGAAACCAGTGATGGCCAACCGTCTCCCCATCGTCGCCGTCGTCGCGGCGGTCATCCTGTTCCTGATCTATTCCTCGGTGTTCGTGGTCAACGCGCGCCAGCAGGCGCTGGTGCTGAGGTTCGGCGAGATCGTCGACGTTAAGACCGAGCCTGGCATTTATTTCAAAGCGCCTTTCGCCTTCTTCGATGCCGACAGCGTGCAGCTGATCGAAAACCGCGTGCTGCGCTTCGACCTCGACAACATCCGTGTCCAGGTGTCGGGCGGCAAGTTCTACGAGGTCGATGCCTTCATCGCCTACCGCATCTCTAACCCGCGCGTGTTCCGTGCGGCGGTGTCCGGCAGCATCGAGCTTGCCGAGCAGCGGCTGAGGACACGTCTCGATGCGGCGCTGCGCCGTGTCTACGGTCTACGCGACTTCGAGGCCGCGCTCTCCGAGGAACGCGCCGTGATGATGCGCGAGGTGCGCGACCAGCTCAGGCCCGACGCCACCTCGCTCGGCCTCGAGATCGAGGATGTGCGCATTCGCAGGACCGATCTCACGGCCGAGGTTTCGCAGCAGACCTTCGACCGCATGAAGGCCGAGCGTCTCGCCGAGGCCGAGCGGTTGAGGGCCCGCGGCAACGAGGCGGCGCAGCGCATCAAGGCCCGCGCCGACCGCGAGGTGGTCGAAATCGTCGCCGAGGCGCAGAAGGAATCGGAAATCCTGCGCGGTGAGGGCGAAGCCCAGCGCAGCGCAACCTTCGCCTCCGCCTATCAGCGCGACCCGGCCTTCTTCGAGTTCTACCGCTCGATGAACGCCTACGGTACGGCGCTGGACAACACCGGAACGACCATGGTGCTGTCGCCGGAATCCGAGTTCTTCCGCTATTTCCGCGACCCGAACAGCACGGAGACACCGGCAAAGCCAACGGCGCCGGCAACGCCGCCTGCGCAACCCGGCACCGGCCAGTAG
>NZ_RZOJ01000287.1:0-7816 GCF_003998845.1 Mesorhizobium sp. M4A.F.Ca.ET.022.05.2.1
GCATGGATCCTCGGGTCTACGCGTCCGCTTCGCTCCGCCCGTGGATGACGAAGGTCGGACGCTTCGGCTAATTTTCGAGGTTGGCGATTTGCCCGGACGTTCGCTGCGGGTCAGCTTCCAACCTGGCGAACCTACGCCGGCCGCTTCTTCGGCTTCTTGTGCTTTACCGGCTTGTCGAATTTCGGCCGGTCGAGTTTTGATTTGTCGAATTTCGGCTTGCCGGGCTTCTTCGCCCAGGGTTGTGAATCCGCGCCGGCGGGCCGGTGCTCGCCCGGCGCGCGCTTTTCAAATTGGGGCGCGTTCTGGTCGAAGGGCCGCTTGCCGCGATGCGGCTTCTTGTCGGGTTTCGGCGGCTGGTAGCCGGCCCGCGACAGGTCGGGCGTGCCGTCCAGCCGTCTCACCGCGATGTTGTTCTGCAATTTGCGGTCGGGGCCGATTGCGGCGAGGAACCGGTCGACCCAGTCGGCGGCGATCTGCACGAAGGTCTCTTCCGGCTGCATCTTGATGGCGCCGATCTCGCGCTTGCTGATGCTGCCGGTGCGGCACAGCATGGGGATCAGCCAGCGCGGCTCGGCATTCTGCCGGCGGCCGACCGACAGCGAGAACCAGACGCTGTCGCCGAAATCGTCGCGGCGGCTGGGCTGCTGGTCGCGTCGCGCGGGCCTTTCGGCTGACGGCGTGAAGGGCGCGACGTCGAGCAGGTCTTCCGGCGCCGAGCGGCTGCCGCGGCAGAGCCGGACGAAGGCGGCGGCGACAAGCTCGGCGCCGTGGCGGTCGAGCAAGGTTTCGACGAAACCGCGTTCTTCCTCGCTCACCGGCTCACCGAAGGCAGGGTCGGCGAGGATACGCTCGTCGTCGCGGCGCAGCACCTCGTCAGCCGAGGGCGGGCTCGCCCAGGACGCGGTCAGGCCGGCATTGTGGAGCAGCCGCTCGGTGCGCCGGCGGGCGTTGTTCGGCACGATCAGCGCGCTGACGCCTTTCCGCCCGGCACGGCCGGTGCGGCCGCTGCGGTGCAGCAGCGTTTCCGGGTTGGACGGCAGGTCGGCATGGACGACCAGGTCGAGATTGGGCAGGTCGATGCCTCGCGCCGCCACGTCGGTGGCGATGCAGACTTTTGCGCGGCCGTCGCGCATCGCCTGCAGCGCGTGGCTGCGCTCGTTCTGGCTGAGTTCGCCGGACAATGCCACGACGGCGAAATTGCGGTTGTTGAAGCGCGCGGTGAGATGGTTGACGGCGGCGCGGGTGTTGCAGAACACCATGGCGTTGGTCGCCTCGTAATAGCGCAGCACGTTGATGATGGCGTTCTCGCGGTCGGCGGGTGCCACGGAGAGCGCCCGGTATTCGATGTCGAGATGCTGCTTTGCCTCGCCGCCGGCGGAAATGCGCACGGCATCGCGCTGGTAGTTCTTCGCCAGCGTGGCGATCGAGCGCGGCACGGTGGCGGAAAACATCAACGTGCGGCGCTCGGCGGGCGCGGCGTCGAGGATGAATTCGAGGTCCTCGCGAAAACCGAGATCGAGCATCTCGTCGGCCTCGTCCAGCACCACGGCCTTGAGCGCCGACATGTCGAGCGCGCCGCGCGTAATGTGGTCGCGCAGCCGGCCCGGTGTGCCGACGACGATATGGGCGCCGCGCTCCAGCGCCCGCCGCTCGCTGCGCATGTCCATGCCGCCGACGCAGGAGGCTATCTGCGCGCCGGTCAGCTCATAGAGCCATTCCAGCTCGCGCCGCACCTGCAGCGCCAGCTCGCGCGTCGGCGCCACCACCAGGCCGAGCGGCGCGCCGGCATCGGTGAAACGCTCCGCGCCGCCAAGCAGGGTCGGGGCCAAGGCAAGGCCGAAGGCGACCGTCTTGCCGGAGCCGGTCTGGGCCGAGACCAACGCGTCGGCCGCGCGAAGCTCGGGCGCCAGCACCGCCTGCTGCACCGGCGTCAGCGCGGCATAGCCGCGTTTTTCCAGCGCCTCTGCAAGCGCAGGCACGATCGTTTCGAAACTGGACATTTTTCTCTTTCGGAATTCGGAGCTTGCCTGTCCGGCAACACATGCCGGGCTGACGCACGCAGGCGAAGGACATTTTGAGCGTTCGTACTTCCTGCGGCGGCCATTGTACAGCGCAAGCGGCACCGCCTCTCCTTCTCCCCTTGTGGGAGAAGGTGGATCGGCGCGCAGCGCCGAGACGGATGAGGGGTGTTCCAGCGGAGTGAGAGGTTGGTGTTTTCTGGAGCACCCCTCATCCGTCGCCTTCGGCGACACCTTCTCCCACAAGGGGAGAAGGGAGAGCGCTGCCGCCAATTGACTCTTTTACCAAACCGCGTAAAAGCCCGCTTCGAACGGGATTGTTCTTCGATGCGCGGCCTTCTGATGGCTCTTCTTGCATTCGATGCCCCCAGCCACGATGCACGGCATCGGGCCGGGCGCTTCGGCGCGCCTGCCCGTTCCAGCAAAACTACGGCCAAAACCATCACCAAAACGGTGTGATTCCCTTGGCCTAACCACCCTCTCCCGGGTTCGGCCCGGGGGACGGAACCCGCATGAGGCCAGCGGGTTTTCTCCAACAACCAAGCGGAGAGGGACAGGAGATCTTTATGAGTTTCAAGGTTGCGGTAGTCGGCGCCACGGGCAATGTGGGCCGCGAAATGCTCAACATTCTGGATGAGCGCGGCTTTCCGGTAAGCGAAGTGGTGGCGCTGGCCTCGCGGCGCAGCCAGGGCACCGAAGTGTCCTTCGGCGACCGCACGCTGAAGGTCAAGGCGCTCGACACCTATGACTTTTCCGACACCGACATCTGTGTCATGTCGGCCGGCGGCAACGTCTCCAAGGAATGGTCGCCGAAGATCGGCAAGCAGGGCTGCGTCGTCATCGATAATTCGTCCGCCTTCCGCTATGACCCGGACGTGCCGCTGATCGTGCCGGAAGTGAACCCGGACGCGGTGGAACTGTTCTCGCGCAAGAACATCATCGCCAACCCGAACTGCTCGACGGCGCAGCTGGTCGTGGCGCTGAAGCCGCTGCATGACGCGGCGACCATCAAGCGCGTCGTGGTCGCCACTTACCAGTCGGTCTCCGGCGCCGGCAAGGAAGGCATGGACGAGCTGTTCACCCAGACCCGCGCCGTCTTCGTCGCCGACCAGGTCGACGTCAAGAAGTTCACCAAGCGCATCGCCTTCAACGTCATTCCGCACATCGACGTCTTCCTCGACGACGGCTTCACCAAGGAAGAGTGGAAGATGGTGGCCGAGACCAAGAAGATGCTCGACCCCAAGATCAAGTTGACGGCGACCTGCGTGCGCGTGCCGGTGTTCATCGGCCACTCGGAAGCGGTCAACATCGAGTTCGAAAAGCCGATCACGGCCGACGAGGCGCGCGAGCTCCTGCGCGAGGCGCCGGGCTGCCAGGTCTTGGACAAGCGCGAGAACGGCGGCTACATCACGCCGCTCGAATCGGCCGGCGAGGACGCCACCTTCATCTCGCGCATCCGCGAGGATTCGACCGTCGACAACGGCCTGTCGATGTGGGTCGTCTCCGACAATCTGCGCAAGGGCGCGTCGCTGAACGCGGTGCAGATCGCCGAACTTCTGGTCGAGCGCGGCCTGATCCAGCCGAAGAAGAAGGCGGCATAACTTATCGCTCACGGGCCGCACCGCCGCTGACGCGGCTGGCCCTCCGCGGGGGCGCCGGACGACCGGCGGCCCGCAGTCGCGGGCTCGGCCTTCGGCCGGGTAGCTTCCTTCTCCCGTTCACGGGGAGAAGGTCCGGGCAGGGGGATGAGGGGCGGCACCGGCATCTCAAGCAGGCGGTGGAGAGCCGGCATCACAACCGATTTTGCTCCGCCAATTCGATCAACATCGCCATCGCTTCCTCCGCCCGATCCGTCGGGACGAACAGATGGTCGTGGTAAAAGGCCGAGACCGGATTGACGCCCATGCCCGCCCCTGCCAACCGCGTGGTGATGGCGGCGAGGAAGCCGACCGCTTCCAGCGAGGAGTGGATGTTCAGCGTGATCATCCGGCAGCGGAAGATGCCGTCGATGCCGGCCGCTCTCGACTGGTCCTCCTTCACGATCAGCGTAAGGCCTTCCTGCTCGCGAAAGCTCATGACCGGATCGAGGCCATCCGGCATGGTCGCGCCCGGCGCCAGCGTCGCGAAGACGTGGACATCGGGAAGCAGTCGCGGCGTCATCGACGCCAACAATTTTTGCAGATCGGTTTCGCCGGTCATTTTTCCTCCCTCGGCGGCGCGCGGCTGCCAGTCTCGCGAGCCCGCCGCCTCGTCCTTAGACCGGCCGGATGAGCGCCGGTAGTGCCTGCCCGGGCGACACGGAAATGTCGCTGTCGACCGAGCTTGCTTTGCCGTCGCATAGCACAATGGACGGGATCGGGACCGGAGCCGGTCCGTCTGGAGGTTTTGATGATCGTCCGCCCGCGTCCGCGCTTCCTGCATCTGTTCTTCATCATGCGCGGCTCGGTGGTGCCGCGCATCCTGCCGCAGATCTTCGGTTTTGCCGCCTATGGCGCGCTGGTGGTGTTGGTCATCAAAGCTCTCAAGCTCGACTTCGGCAATGCCGGCACGGCACCCTTCGCCCTGCTCGGCGTGGCGCTGTCGATCTATCTCGGCTTCCGCAACAACGCCGCCTACGACCGCTGGTGGGAGGCGCGCAAGCTGTGGGGCCAGCTCGTCTTCGACATCCGCAACCTGGCGCGCGCCTCGACCGGCCTTATCGAGGACCGGGCCGAATTGCGCGGCCTGTTGATGGATGCGATCGCGTTTTGCCATTTCCTGCGCGGCCTGCTCAGGCGGGTGGATGCTACGGCGGAAGCGCGCGGCTTCATCGGTGATGAGGCCGAAGCCGTGGTGAAGGCCGTCAACTCTCCCGATGCCCTGGTACGCAGGATGGGCGCGCGCATCGCGGCGCTGCGCAAGGCCGGGGCGCTCGATACGGTCGGCTACCGCATCCTCGACGAGCGCCTGTCGGAGATCGCCGCCGCGCAGGCCGGCTGCGAGCGCATCGCCGGAACGCCGTTGCCTTTCGCCTACACGCTGCTGCTGCAGCGAACGGCCTACGTCTTCTGCCTGCTGCTGCCGTTTGGGTTGGTCGCGCCAGCCGGCTGGGCAACGCCGCTGTTCACGGCGCTGATCGCCTACACCTTCTTCGGCCTCGACGCGCTCTCGGAAGAGCTCGAGGATCCGTTCGGCACCCAGCCCAATGACCTTGCGCTGGATGGGCTTTGCCGCGTCTGCGAAATCTCGGTGTTCGAGGCGCTCGGCGAACCGGCGCCGAAGATGATCCCGGCCGAACGGTTCTATTTCTCCTGAGGCCAGAGCGTTCCAGCCCTGGCCATCCGGTTTGCGAGCCGGATGAGCGCTGCCTGGATTCTGTTTTTGACACCGCCGCTTGACTCGGCCGGCGGCCTCTCGTATAGAACCAAAAGGTTATATAACCAGTTGGTTCAATATGACGACGGATAGCCTCAGTCTGACCCTCGCCGCGCTTGCCGACCCGACCCGGCGCGCCATCCTGGCGCGGCTGGCGCTCGGCGAGGCCTCCGTCACGCAGCTGGCGGAGCCGTTTGCCATGAGCTTTCCGGCGGTGTCGAAGCACCTCAAGGTGCTTGAGCGCGCCGGCCTGGTGGCGCGCGGCCGCGACGCGCAGTTTCGGCCGCGCCGCCTGCAACCGGAACCATTGCGCGAGATCGACGAATGGCTGGAGACCTACCGCGTGCTATGGGACGCGCGCTTCGACCGGCTGGAAACCTATCTGCAAGCCTTGCAGGCGGGTGATCCCGGCGCAGGTAAAAGCTAAGCCGGCCAATCATCTTGCCGCCCTTGCGCAACAAGACATCCAGAGAGGGGAACATGACAGATCAGACCATCGACACGCCATCCGACGACCCGGTCATCATCATCACCCGGACCTTCGATGCGCCACGCGCGCTGATGTTCAAGCTTTTCACCGATCCATATCACCTGGTGCGGTTCTGGGGACCGGAAGGCTCAACCTATCCGGTCTGCGAGATGGATGTACGGCCTGGAGGGCAATTCCGTCTGACCATGCGCTTCGCCGACGGCAGTGAATACCCAACCAACAGCGTCTATCTCGAAATCGCTCCGCCAGAGCGGATCATCTATCGCGACGCCCCGCTCGATCGCAGTCAGTGGCAGGATACCCTGCCGCCGCCCAACATGGTGACGACAATCCTGTTCGAGGATGCCGGCGGCAAGACGCGGATCGTCGCCAACATCCGCGCCAACTCGGTTGCCGCCCGCGACATGGCGGTGAAGATGGGCTTCGGCCAGATGGTCATGGCGAGCTACGCGCGGCTGGAAGCCTATCTCAAGACACTCTGAGTGCCCTTGCGGCGCGCCGGAATGAGCCGCGCGCCTCTGTGAAAAAGATTCCGGCACGTGTCGGACGGTCGACGCGTGCCGCGTCCTTGGTTCGAGCCTGGCAAAGACGCCGGGGTTCTAACTAAAATATTAGGAGGGAACGTCAATGAGCATTGCTCAAACCGCGCCCGTGTCGTCGGGTGCCCTGTGGACCGGTCGCGTGCTCAGCGCGCTCATCGTGCTGTTCATGATCTTCGACGGCGCCATCAAACTGCCGCCGCTCGACATCGTCACCCAGACGATGGTGCAACTCGGCTGGCCGGCCGATCCCAACGCCGCGCGTATGCTCGGCATCATCGGGCTGATCTCCACCGCGCTCTACGCACTGCCGCGCACCTCGGTGCTCGGCGCCATCCTGCTCACTGCCTATATGGGCGGCGCCATCGCCACCAAAGTGCGGCTCGACAGCCCGCTGTTCTCGCACACGCTGTTCGGCGTCTATCTCGGCATCATTCTGTGGGCCGGCCTGTTCCTGCGTGACCCCAGGCTGCGCGCGCTGATCCCGTTTGCCCGCTAAGCATCGGGAGGACCGTAGAATGTTCACCACCATCCTCACTATCCTGATTGTCGCCATTGCCGCCGTGCTCATCTACGCCGCGACACGGCCGAACGATTTCGTCGTCAGCCGCTCGGCCATCATCAAGGCGCCGCCCGAGGCGATCTATCCGCTGATCAACGACTTCACGCGCTGGCCCGAATGGTCGCCTTACGAAAAACTCGACCCGGACATGAAGCGCACGCTGTCCGGCGCCGAAAGCGGCAAGGGCGCGGCCTATGCCTGGGAAGGCAACGGCAAGGCAGGCGTCGGGCGGATGGAGATCACCAGCTCGGTTCCATCCTCGCTGGTGGCGCTGAAGCTCGATTTCGAAAAGCCGTTCCGGGCCAACAACAGCGTCGACTTCACCTTGACTCCGTCCGGCGAGACCACGACCGTCACCTGGGCGATGCGCGGCGGCCGTCCGTTCATCGCCAAGCTGATGGGCCTGTTCATGAATTTCGACACGCTGATCGGCAAGGATTTCGAGGTCGGCCTCGCCAACTTGAAGCGAGCCGCCGAATAACTACCTGAAAATGCAGCATCTTTGCGCGTCCGGGGGGACGCGCGGCACTGCAGGGCGGATCAAATCACGTCTTTGTGCGTTATCGCTGCAAGGCGGGTGCAGGCGCATTCCCGTTGGGGAGAAACGATGATGAAGAAAGCGATAGTCTTAGTGGCCCTGCTGATGGCGCTCGGCGCTTGCTCGCAGACGGAAAAGGGTGCTGCGGTCGGCGGCCTGGGCGGCGCGGCGATAGGCGCTGCCGTGGCGAATGACCCGGTGGAAGGCGCAGTCGTCGGTGGCGCCGTCGGCGCTGTTGCCGGTGCGTTGATTGGCCGGGCCAACGAGCCGGACCGCTGCCGTTATCGGGATCGCTATGGGCGCGTCTATATCGCC
>NZ_RZOJ01000288.1:0-7805 GCF_003998845.1 Mesorhizobium sp. M4A.F.Ca.ET.022.05.2.1
TTGGCGATGCGGTCGTAGAACCAGTCGCGCAGCGGCCGCGGCAGGGCGAGCAAAACCTTCGCCGTGCGCCATGGCCAGCCATGCTCGGCCATCACGGCGATGAAGCCGTCCAGTTGGGTGAAGGCCTTTCCGTCGATCAGGGTCAGGCTGGTATCGTAGCTGTCGATCGCCAGTCCGTGCTTGCGAAACAGCGCTTCGCCGAACGGCGACTGCGCCGTGGCGAAGCGAAAGCGCTTCCCGCGGTCGAACCGCGCCACCGTCCGCACGAAACCCGAGCAGAACACGCAGACGCCGTCGAAGACGATCAGCGGCTGGGTTGCATCGTAAGCTTGCGGCGGAGGAAGGGGACGCTTCGGTTCGGGCAGGTCAATCATGTCGGCCCCGGCTGCTGGTGTCGTCAGACACTAAGCCAGCCGGCGGCGGCGTCAAAGCGGTGGCGTTGTCGCACGCCGCCGATCGGCCAGCGCGGGGCGCTCGGCGCGATAGGTGGTTGCGCGATGGCTGTCGGCCGGTTTGCAGATCCGGCTGTCATGACGGCTCTCCAGCGTCATGATCAGTGCGCGCTGATGCCGAGCGAGTTGCCGCGGCGGGCGCAGGCCGGGCCTGGGCCGCGCATGTAATAGCGCTCCGGCCGATAGGTCGGCGCGACGAATTCGCGGATGGCGGCGGCGTAGCCGGCAATGTGGTTCCAGAACTTCATTTCCCTGTCCCTGTCCCGATTTCGGATGTCCCGTCCGAATTGCGGGCATCATAGCGTCGAGGCGTGAATAGTCGGTGAACGTGATGTTAATTTCTGGTCCGAAATGCCCCGCTTCGTGGCCGGAATGCGGCTGATTCGGGGTCTTTCCGAGCCATTTGTCGGCATCTCGCCCAATGTGACTTTTGCATCACATATGTTTCGCCCCGATGTCGGTTGAGCGCGGTTCTGTTTCAATCGCGGGCGCCTCGACGAAATTTCCGTGCGCCGCCCGGGAAAGTCAGGACCCAGTCTGGAGGCGGCCTCCCGGAACCGGAGCGGGTTCTGCCCGTTCTCGGTTCAACCACCCTGCTCACGGAGTTCGTCATGGCGCCGCGCCCGGCCTGGAAAGGCTATCTCAAGCTGTCGCTGGTCACTTGCGCCATCGAGCTGACCAACGTCGTCACCCACGCCGAAAAGGTCTCCTTCCGCATCCTCAACCGCAAGACCGGAAACACCGTGAAGCGCATCTATGTAGATGCCGAGACCGGCAAGCCGCTGGAGGAAGGCGACGAGATAAAGGGCTATGAGGTCGAGGACGGCGAGTTCATCCATATCGAGGAAGACGAGATCGAGGCCGTCCAGATCGAGTCCTCGCATACGATGAGCCTCGACGGCTTCGTCGACAAATCCTCGATCCGGCAGATCTACCTCGACACGCCCTATTATGTCTCGCCGGCGGACAAGGTGTCGGAGGAGGCCTTTGCCGTCATCCGCGACGCCATGGCGGGCAAGAAGATGGCCGGCCTCGCCCGCATCGTGCTCTACCAGCGGGAACGCCCGGTGGTGATCGAGCCGCTCGGCAAGGGCATGGTGCTGACCACGCTGCGTTACGACAACACAGTGCGTCAGCCCGACAGCGTCTTTGGCGATATCAAGCCGGTCAAGACCGACGATGAGATGATAGACCTTGCCGAACACATCATCGACCGGAAGGGGGCAAAATTCGATCCGTCGAAGTTCGACGACCGCTACGAGGATGCCCTGCTCGAGCTGATCCGCGCCAAGAAGGCCGGCAGGAAGGCGCCGAAGGCCAAGGCGCCGCCGAAGCCTTCCAATGTCGTCAACCTCTTCGATGCGCTGAAGAAGAGCCTGAACGCGGAAGGCGCGGGCAAGGCCGCGTCGAAGGCGAAGGCAAAGCCAAAGGCCGGACGGGGCAAGGCCTCCGCTCCGCGGCGCAAATCGGCATAGGAGGCCGCAGCCATGGCCAGCCTCGAGCAGTATCGGGCCAAGCGGGATTTCAGGAAGACCGCCGAGCCGGCCGGCAAGCTGTCGCGGAGCGGCAAGAAGGCCGCCGGCATCTTCGTCATCCACAAGCATGCGGCGACCAGGCTGCACTACGACCTGCGCCTCGAGCATGACGGCGTGCTGTGGAGCTGGGCGGTGACGCGCGGCCCGAGCCTCGATCCGCATGAGAAGCGGCTGGCCGTGCACGTCGAGGACCATCCGATCGATTACGCGCCGTTCGAAGGCACCATCCCGAAGGGCGAGTATGGCGGCGGCTCGGTCATCGTCTGGGATGAGGGCAAATGGATTCCGGAAGGCGATCCGGCCAAGGCGATGAAGAAGGGCCATATCGGCCTCGAGCTGGAAGGCCACAAATTGCATGGCCGCTGGCATCTGGTGCGGCTGAAGCCGCGCTCCGGCGAAAAGCGCGACAACTGGCTGCTGATCAAATCCGACGATGCCGCCGCGCGCCCCGGCGAGGACATCCTGAAGCAGGAGCCGAAATCGGTGAAATCCGGCCTGACGATCGAGGAGGTCGGCGAGGGCAAGACGGCCAAAGGCGCGAAGCCGAAAGTCTGGCACTCCAACAAGCCGGCCGCCGGCAAGGCAAGAGCCGGGCCTGCCAGCCGGCTGGAGTTCATCGAGCCGCAGCTCGCCACGCTGGAGAAGGATGCGCCATCCGGCGACGATTGGCTGCATGAAGTAAAATTCGACGGCTACCGCATGCAGGCGCAGGTCGCCGGCAGCGAGGTGAGGCTGCTCACCCGCGCCGGCCTCGACTGGACCTCAAAATTCGACGGCCCCGTCACCGCCGCGCTCGCCGGTCTGAAGTGCCGGGAAGCCGTCATCGATGGCGAGATCATCGTTCTGGCCGACAGCGGCGTGTCGTCCTTCGCCCTGCTGCAGGCCGATCTGTCGGCCCGCCGCGGCGACCGCTTCGTCTACTATGTCTTCGACCTGATGCGCCTCAACGGCGAGGATCTGCGCCGCGAGCCGCTGGTCGAGCGCAAGCAGGCGCTGGCTGAACTGCTCGGCGACCAGCCGGAAGATTCAGCGCTGCGCTTCAGCGACCATTTCCATGAGCCCGGCAAGATCATGCTGCAGCATGTCTGCCGCATGGGCCTGGAAGGCGTGGTTTCGAAACGCGCCGACGCGCCTTACCGCAGCGGTCGTGGCCTCACCTGGGTGAAATCGAAATGCACGCTGCGCCAGGAATTCGTGATCGGCGGCTATCTGCCGTCCGAGAAGACCGGACGCGGCCTGCGTTCACTGCTGGTCGGCTATCACGAGCGCGGCAAGCTCCACTATGCCGGCCGCGTCGGCACCGGCTTTTCCGGCAAAATGGCCACCGACCTCAAGAAAAAACTCGACGGCCTCACGGCAAGAACCTCGCCCTTTTCCGCCGCCGTGCCCAAGGGAAAGGGCCTGGTCTGGGTCAAGCCTCAACTTGTCGGCGAAGTGGAGTTCCGCAGCTGGACCGCGGACCGTATAATACGTCACGCCTCGTTCCAGGGATTGCGCGAGGACAAGCCGGCGGAGGAAGTCGTGCAGGAAAAACCGAAGCGGGCCTCCGGCAAGGGCGAAAGCGATGCGGGCGGCGGCACGGCGACGCCAAAGGCCGCCTCGGCTGGAGTCGCAAGGACGTCGGTGAAACTATCCCATCCGGACAAGCTGCTGTGGCCCGACGAGAAGGTCTCCAAGCTGGACCTGCTCGACCATTACGCGCTGGTCTGGCCGCGCATGGAACAATTCGTCGTCAACCGGCCGCTCAGTCTGGTGCGGGCGCCGGACGGCATTGGCGGCCAGCGCTTCTTCCAGAAGCATGCCTCGCCCGGCATGAGCGACAAGATCGCCCGGATGAAGGATCCGACCGATGGCGAGGAGATCCTGTTCATCAAGGATTTCGACGGGCTTGCCGCGCTGGTCCAGTACGGTGTCGTCGAGGTCCATATCTGGGGCTCAACCGTCGACGAGCTGGAGAAGCCCGACCAGATCATCTTCGACCTCGATCCCGACGAAGGCGTCGACGTCAAGGCGGTGCGCGAGGCGGCGCTCGACATCCACAAGCAGCTGGACGAGCTGTCGTTGCCCAACCTCGTCAAGACCTCCGGCGGCAAGGGCTATCACGTGCTGGTGCCGCTGCAGCCGTCGGCGGACTGGGACGAGGTCAAGGACTTCGCCCATGATTTCGCCCGCGCGCTGGAGCAGGCCGCGCCCGACCGCTACACCGCGACGCTGTCGAAGAAGGCGCGCACCGGCAAGATCTTCGTCGACTATCTGCGCAACGGCCGCGGCTCGACGACGGTCGCCCCGTACTCCTCGCGCGCCAAGAAGGGGGCGACGGTGTCGATGCCGGTGACCTGGCCGGAACTCGAGAAGGGTCTGGCGCCGAATGCCTTTCCGGTCGGCGATTCCACCACGCTGAAGCAGCTGGGTGAAGCCAATCCGTGGAAGGACTTCTTCAAGCTGGGCAAGCCGTTGAAACGCGGCTGATCACGGAAGGCGCATCAGGCGAGAAACACCTTCTCGAACGCCTGCCTGCCCGGCGGCGAAAACACCACGGCGCGGCTGTCCTTCTCGCGTCGGGCCCATTTCTCGGCGATGATCTTGTCGAGGATGGCGGCGCCCAGCGTGCCGGCGAGATGCGAGCGCCGCACACTCCAGTCGAGACAGGCGCGGCAGACCGGTCGTCGCGCCTTGGCCTCGACATCGATGCCGAGCGCGGAAAAATGCGAGGCCGCTGCCGGGCCAAGCCTGATTTCGCGGTCGTGCCGTAGCAGGACCTTTCGGTCGACGAGTCGGTCGAGCATCGCCACCGCCTGCTCGCCGGCGAGATGGTCGTAGCAGACCCGCGCCACCCGCATCGCCGCATCGCGCGGCCCCGGCCGCACCCGCTTCGGGCCGACGGCCTCGGCGACGCCGATGATCGCCTCGATCATGCCCGCCACTTGCGGCCCGGCAAGCCCGTAGTAGCGGTGCCGGCCCTGGCTGGCCAGGGTCAGCAATCCACCCTCCATCAGCTTCGACAGATGCGAGGAGGCGGTCGGAAGCGACACGCCGGCCTCGAGCGCCAGTTCCGATGCGGTCAATGCCGTGCCGCCCGTCAGCGCGGTGAGCATGTTGGCACGGGCCGGATCGCCGACCAGGCTGGCGATGCGGGCAATGTCCGGTCCTTCGCGCATAGTTTTGTCTCCATCGAAGCATTCTCGCTAGAAAACCACTATCCTGCGGTCAGATCAAGGAGATGGCGACGACGCTCCCGACATCGGATTGCCTATAACACCCGAAGCGCGCGATGCTTCGAGCGTGCTCTAACTGTCGCCGCAGCAAACCCAAGCCGACGAGGAGACGACCATGACCATCACCTGCTTCATCCGCTACGAGATCGACCCGTTCGGCAAGGCGGCATTCGAGCAATATGCCCGCGCCTGGGGGCAGGCCATCCCGCGCTGCGGCGCCGACCTCATCGGCTATTTCGCGCCGCATGAGGGTTCGGCCACCACCGCCTATGCCGCCTACAACATCGAGAACCTAGCTGCCTACGAAGCCTACCGCGCCCGGCTTGCCGCCGACCCGGCAGGCAAGGCGAACTACGAATTCGCGCGGCGCGAGAAATTTATCCTGAAGGAGGACCGCATCTTCCTGAGACTGGCGTCAGGTCCGCATGGGCCGCGGCAGATGTTCCGGACCGACGTCACGGTCAAGGAAGGGATGGAAGCATGATCGCCGTCATCTTCGAGGTCGAGCCGGCTCAGGGAAGGCGCGATGCCTATCTCGGCATCGCGGCGGAGCTGCGGCCCCTGCTCGACGGCATCGACGGCTTCATCTCGATCGAGCGCTTCCAGAGCCTCGCCGATCCGAACCGCGTCCTGTCGCTGTCCTTCTGGCGCGACGAGGACGCGGTGAAAGCCTGGCGCAACACCGAAGAGCACCGGCAGGCGCAGAAGGCCGGCCGCGGCGGTATATTTGCCGGCTATCGTCTGCGCATCGCCCACGTCGTGCGCGACTACGGCCTCACCGACAGGACCGAGGCGCCGCAGGATAGCCGGGCGGTGAATGGGTGAGAGAAGGTGCTACGCATTGCCGATCAGCACGCCGGCCGCGAAGACCAGCGCGCCGCCCAGCACCACCTGGAACGCGGCGCGCCAGAACGGCGTCTGCATGTAGCGGTTCTGCACAAAGGCGATCGCCCACAATTCGAAGAACACCACCACGGCGGCGACCGCCGTCGCCGTCCAGAAGAACGGGATGAGATAGGGCAGCGCATGCCCGAGACCGCCCAGCGTCGTCATGATGCCGACGGTCAGTCCGCGCTTCAGCGGCGAGCCGCGGCCCGACAGCTTGCCGTCGTCGGAGGCGACTTCGGTGAAGCCCATCGAAATGCCGGCGCCGATCGAAGCGGCCAATCCGACTAGGAAGGTCTGGAACGTGTCGTGCGTGGCGAAGGCGGCGGCGAAGATCGGCGCCAGCGTCGACACCGATCCGTCCATCAGCCCGGCCAGTCCCGGCTGCACATAGGTGAGGATGAACTGGCGCTGCTCGGCCGTCGCCTCCTCGATCTTGATCTCGCCCGGAACATGCTCCTGTTCCAGTTGGTGAGCCGAGCTTTCATGGCCCTGCTCGGCCACCGCCAATTCGTCGAGCAGTTTGCGGGTCGAGGCATCGGTGGTGCGCTTGGCGGCCTCGACATAGAAGCGGTAGGCCTGCTGTTCCATCGCTTCGGCCTGCCGGCGCACGGCCTCGATGCCGAGCGGCCTGACCAGCCAGTCGGGCTTGCGCTCGTAATAGCCCCTCACGTGCTCGCGCCGGATCAAGGGGATGCGCTCGCCGAAACGCTTGCGGTAGACCTCGATCAGCGAATCGCGGTGGCCGTCCTCTTCCTCCGCCATGGCCTCGAACACCTTGGCCGATTGCGGGAAGTCTTGCGCCAGCCCGTCGGCATAGGCGCGGTAGATGCGCCCGTCATCCTCCTCCGAGGATATGGCCAGCGCCAGGATCTCCTGCTCGTTGAGCGAATCAAAGGAACGGCGGCCGAAGCCGAAGACACGGGAAAGCATGAGCAAGTCACCCTAGATTAGAATTATTCTAAACTAGGGTTGGACCCGCGGCCGGTCAATCGCGCATTGCGGGCGTGCGCAAGATTTGTTGATCCGGGAATTGCCGGCGGGGCCTTCTTTATTACCGAACGTTCACCTATATAGCTGAACTTAAGCCAAAAGAAAGGAGTCCCCGGATGCCGCCGAAAGAGCATGCGCACGCCCTTGATCCGAAACCTGTCCTCGATCTCATCGCCAGCATCGAGGCCGACCTGCAGCGCCTGAAAGGCCTGGTCGAGCAGCAGGTCGAGAAATTCGATCCCGCCAATCCGCACAACAAGTCTCCCGACGGCAAGCTGACGGAAGAGGGCGTCGAGTGCTGCTACCGCATGTTCGACAATGGCAAGTCGCGCTATTCGGTCGCTCAGCAGATGAAGATTTCGTTCGCCGCCGCCACCCACCGCTTCAACGCCTGGCGCAAGCTCGGCGGCAGCAAAAGGCAAAGAACGCTGTTGGGGTGAGGGGCGGCGCCAACGGCAGCTATAATCCGCCAACCTTGTAACCATCACATTTTTTCGTTGGCGCGCCGCGGCCTTTTCCGTGCACCATGGGCGGTCTGTTTGCTCAAGGCCGCGCCCATGACCGTCCCTCCCGGCATCGCCGATATCCGCAACGCCGCGGCGCGCCTCTCCGGCCTGATCGTCGAGACGCCGCTGATCGAATCGCCGGAGCTCAACAAGCGCTATGGCGGCCGCATCCTGTTCAAGCCGGAGACGTTGCAGCGCACCGGCTCCGTCAAGGCTCCC
>NZ_RZOJ01000289.1:0-7780 GCF_003998845.1 Mesorhizobium sp. M4A.F.Ca.ET.022.05.2.1
CGCCACAACAGGATAGGCTTCGGCTCCTCGGCCTCGGATGCCGTCTCGCCGGCTTCCGCAGTCGCGGCAGGCTGGGTGGACACGTCGGCCGCCGCCGGCGAGTCCTCGGCCACCGGCTCTCCCGCTACGACGTCGACTTCCGCAGTCTGGGCTTCTGCCTCCGCCTCGGCTGCCGGAGCAGCGTCAGCTGGTTCTTCGGCGGCGGCTTCCGCCACCACCGGGGCCTCGTGCGTGGCTTGGGCTGGAGCCTCAAGCGGCTCTTCAGCGACCAGTGCGGTGACGGGTTCGGCCGAAACGTCGACCGTGGCATCCGGCGCGACAGTGGCGTCCGGCCCAGGTCCAGAACCCTCGGCCGGTGTTTCGGCACCGGCTTCCGCAGCCGTGGCTGCGGCCGCTGCGGCCATCTCGGCCTTTGCCGCCTCTTCCGCCGCAAGCTTGGCGGCGGCCGCCTCGCGCGCGGCACTGTCCTGCGCCTCGAGCCGCGCCTTGACCTCGGCTGCCGGCTTCGGCTCGGCGCGATAGCCGAGACCTTTGAGGATCTCTTCCATGTCGTCGGCGGTAGCGCCGAGGATCGACATCATCGGCGGCGTCACCATGAAGGCGTGGCCGTCATAGGCGCCGTCGGGACGCTGGCCCAGCCCCGGCTTCCAGTTGGTCGCGGGGCGGATCAGGTCGGCCAGCCGCTCGAGGATATCGACGCGCACCGCGCGGCGACCTAGATTGCGGTAGCCGGCGAGCTTGTAGAAGCTCTTGTCGAAGGCGGGATCGATGACCACCGAGGTGCGGCCCGACGCCAGCGCATGCACCACGTCGCCAAAGCCGGGCTTGTCCTTGCCGTCATTCTTCAGCGCCCAGAGAAGCGTCACCAGCCCGGCCGGCGCCGGCTTGACCAGCGCCGGCACGAAGACGTGGTAGGCGCCGAAGCGCACGCCCAGCCGGCGCAGCGCCGCGCGGCCCTCCTGGTCGAGCGACTTCATCTCCTCGGCGATGTCGCGGCGGTTTATGAGGCCGAAATGCTCGACGAGCTGGAAGGCGATGCCGCGACCGATGCCGGTGAGCTGCTCGGCATTCTTCAGGTCGACCAACGGCTTCAGCAGCGACTCGATCTGGAAATTGACAAAGCGCTCGGCGCGCGCCGCCACCTTGTCGCGTGCCGGGCCGGTGAGCTGCTCGTCGGCCAGCAGCACGAGGCGCGGCTTCAGCGGCTCATCGCCGGCAACCAGCGTGCCGATCGGCGCGCCGATCCAGCGCAGCGTTCCGTCGGAGCCGAGCGCGAGATCGCCATTGGCGCAGGCGCCGAAGCGTTCGGCGCGCGTTTCGAACTCGGCGGCAAGCGCCTTTTGGGCAGCCGTGCGTACGGCCTTGGCATCCTCGCCGCCGGCGCTCTGGTCGGCGGTGAAGCGGAACCCCTGCAACTCGCCGACATGATGGCCTTCGACGAGGACGGTTCCGGTAGGGCTTATTTCGGCTTCAGGCATGGTATTTTCTCTAAGGCGCCGCATGAGGACGGAAGTCCTGCGGTCTACGAAGCGTTTCGTCAACCGCTCATGCAGCGCATCCGACAATCTGTCTTCGATTTCGCGCGTCTTTTCCTGCCAGTGTGCCTGATCGGCCAGCCAGCCAGGCCGGTTGGAGACAAAGGTCCAAGTACGGATCTGGGCGATGCGGTGCGAGAGCGTGTCGATATCGCCATCGGTCGTGTCGGCGCGGCGGACCTGCTCGGCCATGTAGTTCTCATCGACATGGCCGCGCCTGGCGAGGTCCATGTAGATCGACGCGATCAGGTCGGCATGCTGGGCCGGTGCGATCTTGCGGTAGTCGGGCAGGGCACAGGCTTCCCAGAGCAGCGCGACGCGCCTGGCATCGGTGGCGAGCGAGCGGATCTCCTCGTCGCGCGACAGATGCTCCAGCGCCTGCGCATCGACCGCCGGCAGGGCGCGTGTCAGGCCCTCCACCGGAGCGTTGGTCTCGATCGAGTGCTTCAGCGCGTCGAGGCTGGAGAAATCGAAATCGGCGGTGCGCCATTGCAGGACCTTCACCGGATCGAAGTCATGGCCCTCGATCTTCTGGACCAGTTCCTCGTCCAGCGGATCGACCTGGCCGGTGACGCCGAACGTGCCGTCGCGCAGGTGGCGGCCGGCGCGGCCGGCGATCTGGCCGAGCTCGGCCGCGGTCAGGTTGCGGTATTGGTAGCCATCGAACTTGCGGTTCTGGGCGAAGGCGACGTGGTCGAGGTCGAGGTTGAGCCCCATGCCGATGGCGTCGGTGGCGACAAGGTAGTCGACGTCGCCCGACTGGAACAGCGCCACCTGCGCGTTGCGGGTGCGTGGCGAGAGCGCGCCGAGCACGACGGCGGCACCGCCCTGCTGGCGGCGGATCAGCTCGGCGATGGCGTAGACCTCGTCGGCTGAGAAGGCGACGATCGCGGTGCGCCGCGGCAGGCGGGTCAATTTCTTCGAGCCGGCATAGGCCAGGTGCGACAGCCTGGGCCGCGTCACCACCGAGATGCCCTTCAGGAGGCGCTGCAGGATGCCGTGCATGGTGGCCGCGCCGAGCAGCAGCGTTTCCTGGCGGCCGCGCAGATGCAGGATACGGTCGGTGAAGATGTGGCCACGCTCGAGGTCGCCGGCAAGCTGCACCTCGTCGATGGCGACGAAGGCCGCATCGGTCTCGCGCGGCATCGCCTCCACCGTGCAGACCGAATATCTGGCGCCCGCCGGTTGGATCTTCTCCTCGCCGGTGATCAGCGCCACCTTGTGGACGCCGACCTTCTCGCAGACGCGCGCATAGACCTCGCGCGCCAGGAGCCTGAGCGGCAGGCCGATGACGCCGCTCTCATGCGCCACCATGCGCTCGATGGCGAGGTGGGTCTTGCCGGTGTTGGTGGGTCCAAGCACGGCCGTCACGTCGCGGCCGGAAAGGATCAACGGCTGGGGGTGTTTCGGCTGGACGTTCATCGGCCCGGAAATAGACTTTCTGCCGCTCGTAGTCGGGGGCGCGCCGGCGATGGCGCGTGTGACAGCCGACACATAGGGATTTCGAGCGCGAAGCGAAAGCGGAATGTTCCGCCGTCGGTCTCCATGGGTCGCGTGGGGGGCGAAATCCGCTCCCGATTAACGGTTAGAACGAGTCTGGAACGAATCGGCGACGAATCGCTGACTCGCCGAAGTTCATGGTTTGTTCATGGCTACATGTGGATTTTTTGACGATGAGTCTCACCATATGCTGAATCGCTTGATTGGCCCGTTTCATGCAGGACGAACGCGAGTCGCGCGTCGCCGTTAACCTTTGCCGATGAACGACCGACGTTGTTCGTCTGGCCTCGGCCAAGATTATGAAATTCTTGACGTTTCCTAACGGGCCTTAATCTTTCGGGTACGTTTCTCGGCCCTCGGCGTTAACGTTCCGGCCCAAAGCCGGAACGAATCGGCGACGAATCAGCGATGTCGGGATTTTCTTGGTTTGTTCACCCCAACATGTTGTGTCGCAGGGAGGTTTTCCACCGAGAATCCACAGGTTGGGCACATGCTTTTGCACAGGCCGCGCGCGAGCCATTAACCATTGCGTGCCGGAGCGGGGCAAAGGCGTCGCGCGAGAGGCCCGCACAGCGGAGAGGTGACAAACAAAACGGGCCGGTTTCCCGGCCCGTTTTTGTCGATGTCTATTTCTCGGCGCGGGGCGTCAAACGAAGTACTGGCCGCCATTCGCGGTGATGGTCGAGCCGGTGATGAAGCCGGCCTCGTCGGAAGCGAGGAAGACGACGCAGCGCGCGACTTCTTCCGGCTCGCCGAGCCGGCCCACCGGGATTTGCGGGATGATGCGCTCGTTGAGCACCTTCTCGTCGATTGCCCTGACCATCTCGGTGGCGATGTAGCCGGGGCAGATGACGTTGACGGTGATGCCGGCGCGGGCGCCCTCTTGAGCCAGCGCCTTCGAGAAGCCGATGTCGCCGGCCTTGGCGGCCGAATAGTTGACCTGACCGGCCTGGCCCTTCTGGCCGTTGATCGAGGAGATGGTGATGACGCGGCCGAACTTGCGGTCGCGCATGCCGCCCCACAGCGGATGCGTCATGTTGAAGACGCCGGACAGGTTGGTGTCGATGACCTCTTTCCACTGCTCGCGGGTCAGCTTGTGGAACATGGCGTCGCGAGTGATGCCGGCATTGTTGACGAGCACCGAAACCGGGCCGAGATCGGCCTCGACCTGCCTGATGCCGGCAGCGCAGGCGTCATAGTCGGCGACCGACCATTTGTAGACCGGGATGCCGGTCTCGGCCTTGAACTTCGCGGCCGCCTCGTCATTGCCGGCATAGTTCGCCGCAACCGAATAGCCGGCCTTCTTCAAAGCGATCGATATCGCCGCGCCGATGCCGCGCGATCCGCCCGTGACGATTGCTACCTTACTCATGCAGTTCCTCCCTTTGGTCGGAAGAGCGAATAGGGAGTAGCGAATAGCGAGTAGGGATCTGATATCCCGTCACGTCATTCTACCCTATTAGCCACTCCCTATTCGCTATTCGCTAAGTTCAGAGCGCTTCCACGCACATGGCGACGCCCATGCCGCCGCCGATGCAAAGCGTGGCAAGACCCTTCTTGACGCCGCGGCGGCGCATCTCGAAGACCAGCGTGTTGAAGACGCGGGCGCCGGAGGCGCCGATCGGATGGCCGATGGCAATGGCGCCGCCATTGACGTTGACGATCGACGGATCCCAGCCCATGCCCTTGTTGACGGCGCAGGCCTGTGCGGCGAAGGCCTCATTGGCCTCCACGAGGTCCAGGTCCTTGACCGACCAACCGGCCTTATCCAGCGCCCGCTTCGAGGCCGGAATCGGGCCGGTGCCCATGATCGCCGGATCGACGCCGGCGGTCGCCCAGGAAGCGATGCGGACCAGCGGGGTGATGCCGCGCCGGGCGGCTTCGGCCTCACTCATCAGCAGCGCGCCGGCGGCGCCGTCATTGATGCCGGAGGCATTGGCGGCGGTGACCGTGCCGTCCTTGTCGAAAGCGGGCCTAAGTTTGGTCATGGCGTCGAGCGTCGCGCCGTGGCGGATATATTCGTCCTGGTCGACGATCGTATCGCCCTTCTTGCCCTTGATGGTGAAGGCGACGATCTCGTCCTTGAACTTGCCGGCCTTCTGCGCGGCCTCGGCCTTGTTCTGCGAAGCCAGCGCGAACTGGTCCTGGTCGTCACGGGTGATCTGGAACTGGCGCGCGACATTCTCGGCGGTATTGCCCATGTGATAGCCGTTGAAGGCATCCCACAGCCCGTCCTTGATCATGGTGTCGATCATCTTGTAGTCGCCCATCTTGACGCCGGCGCGCAGATGCTGGGCATGCGCCGAGAGCGACATCGATTCCTGGCCGCCGGCGACGATCACCTTGGCATCGCCGGTGGCGATCTGCTGCATGCCGAGCGCGATCGCGCGCAGGCCCGAGCCGCAGACCTGGTTGAGGCCCCAGGCGGTGGTCTCCTTGGGCAGGCCGGCGTTGATCGAAGCCTGGCGGGCAGGGTTCTGGCCCTGGGCGGCGGTCAGAACCTGGCCGAGGATCACCTCGTCGACTTCCGAGGGCTCGACGTTGGCCCGCTCGAGCAATTCCCTGATGACGACCGCGCCGAGTTCATGTGCCGGGGTGGCGGCGAAGCTGCCGTTGAAGGAGCCGACTGCCGTGCGCGCGGCGCTGGCGACAACTATGCCATTGGATGCGGACATTTTCTTCTCCAGACTTCGAGGTGTCGTGTTTTAGGCTATCGTTGAGGAACTTTCTTGCCCTTTCCCGGTGCCAAGTCAAACCGGAAATGGGCATGCCGGCCATGCGCCGCAAGCAGGCCTGCGCTGGCCAGGGCTGCAGTCCCCGCTTCGCTGCGCAGCATATTCCGGCCGCCATGCAGCATTAATCGATCTTGCACTGCACAAACCACTTGGAATTGTGACGCTTTTGCGCATATCCTTGACAGGGCGCAATCGTTACCGGCTGCTTACTCAAATGCGCCGGTGTCCGGGGAGGATACTGATGGCCGCGAAAGACGACCCGATCGTCATCAAGAAATATGCCAACCGCCGACTCTACAACACCGGCACCAGCACCTATGTGACGCTGGAAGACCTCGCCGACATGGTCAAGAAGGGCGAGGAATTCACCGTCCAGGATGCCAAGACCGGCGACGACATAACGCATCCAGTGCTGACCCAGATCATTTTCGAGCTGGAGAACAAGGATGGGCAGAACATGCTGCCGATCCCGTTCCTGCGCCAGCTGATCGCCTTCTACGGCGACCAGATGCAGATGATCGTGCCCAGCTTCCTCGAGCAGTCGATGATCGCCTTCTCCAAGGAGCAGGAACGTTTTCGCGAACAGATGAAGGGCGCGTTCGGCAAGTCGCCGATGGACATGATGAAGATGTCGACGCCGATGAAGGCGCTGGAGGAGCAGACGCGCCGCAACATGGAGATGTTCCAGAACGCCATGCGCATGTTCACGCCGTTTCCGTCGGCGACGGCGAACGGGGCTTCGCCGACCCCGGCCGAGCCTGCGAAAAAGGAAGTGCCGGAAAAGTCCGATGATCTCCAGGAACTGAAGGAACAGATCGCGGCCATGCAGCGCAAGCTCGACACGATGTCGTGACGGGCACGTTGCCATACAGGTGAAGCCGGCCTGACCTGAATCTCAACAAGCCCTGGAGCGACGCGCCCCAGGGCTTGGCTTTGATAAGCACCAGTTCCGCTAAATCCCGACGGGCCCGTCGTAGCGGGCGCGGGGCCGGATCAGGCGGTTGCTCATGACCTGTTCGACGGCATGCGCGGCCGAGCCGACGCTGCGCCCGAGCGCGAACAGCCGGAACGGCGCATCGGGCGGCAGGCGCAACTGACGCGTCAGCGCGGCCAACGCGAAGTCGATGTTCGGGCGCGCCCCCGTCGCGCCGAGAACGGCATCGCCGAGGCATGACATACAGCCATCGATCTCGACATCGGACAACAACGCCTCCGCCCTTGGGTCGCCCTCCGGATAGAGTGGATGGCCAAAGCCGGGCAGCGGACGGTCGTGGCCAAGCCAGCGCTCGACCGCCGCATCGGCTCCCAGCCTTTCGGCGTCCTCGACGAGATTGAGCAAGGCCTCGCCGGCGCCGCCATGGCGCGGTCCGGACAGTGTGGCAAGACCGGCAAGCAGGCAGGCGGCGACCGACGCGCCGGTGGACGCGGCGACCCGCGTGGCGAAGGTCGAGGCGTTCAACTCGTGATCGGCGAGCAGCACCAATGCCCTGCGTATCAAATTGGCGCCGGCAGTGCCGACCGACCAGCCGCGCGCCAATCTCTCATGCACGGCGCCGTTTCCCGCAGCCGCGCCGAGCGCCTCGGCCAGGGCCGCGATGGCGTCGGCAGCATCGCGGTAGAGCGTGGCTGGCCCGCGTCCCAGCGAAGGCCGGCCTTCGGCAGCCAGTACAGCCAGCGTCGCGAATGCCGCGCCGCGACCGCTCTCGCGCGCGTCACGGCGGCCGGGCGAGGCAAACGACACCGGGACGTCCGCTGCCCAGAGCAGGCTTGCCGTCTCCTCCAGCGTGGCCGCGCCGGAGAGCGTCACAGCATCCTTGCCGCGATAGAAAAGGCCGCCATGCTGGATGGTCGAGATTGTGGTGGCAAAAGCCGGCTCGCCCCAGTCGATGGCGCTTTCTGCGATCGCTCGCGGGCTTCGGCCGCGCGCGCGGCGCGTGGCGAGGGCGGCGATGTCGTCGGCGCGATACTGGCTGCGGCGCGGATCGGCTGCGTCCGGACGCATGCCGATAC